>JAGVZX010000003.1 GCA_018302185.1 Candidatus Woesearchaeota archaeon | reverse complement strand
CTGCAGTTGGGTCTCCAAAGAACACATCTGGACGAGCCATGACTTGGTTTGTAACATAGACTGCAAAATTATGCAAATCTGCAAGCTTAGATAAGACATGCATGTGTTTATTGAGCTTCTGTTGTCTTTCTGCTAATGTGCCTCTACCAACAAACTCTGCCCTGAAATGTGCAGTCAATGAATCGACTATGACTAGCTTTACATTAACACCTTGCTTCTTGATCAGATCTTCAATCTTTTCTGCCAACAACATCTGATGGTCTGAGTTAAATGCTTTTGCAACCTTGATGTTGCTTAATGCAACCTGAGGGTCTAAGCCAGCTGCTGTAGCAATCTGTTTTATTCTCTCTGGTCTGAATGTTGTTTCAGTATCTATCCAGACAACTGTACCATTTACTCCGCCTTTTTCAGGAGGAAGCTGGGCATTGACTGCAAGCTGATGAGCAAGCTGTGATTTACCAGAACCATATTCACCAAAGACTTCTGTTATGCCGCCTGTTTCAACGCCGCTGGCAAGCATCTGGTCAAATGACTTGCTGCCAGTTGAAATTTTGACAACAAGTTCTCTTCTTTTTAAGAGCTCTTCACCACTTTCAAAGCCCATCTCAAGCGAGCTGCGAGCAATTGCTATTAGTCTTTTTGCCGCAGAATCAGTCATTCCAGTTGCATCTATGAGCTCTCCTGGTGTTGCAACTGCCACAGACATTATGTCTGTATACCCTACTGTCTCGAGCTTTTCGATTGTAGCAGGTCCTACTCCAGGTAGATCAATCAATGCAATCTGCTTTTTTGGCTTTATTTCATTTTGAGGTTCGATCATGATCTCGACTTTCCCGTCTTCGCCAGGCTCTAGGCTGACTTCTATCAATTCTTGCTCTTGTTCATTTCTTCTTGGTTTCATTAGTTTCACCTTTTTTTAAGTTTATTGTTTTTTGGTCAATTTATAAAAAATTTAAAAAAAGTTATTCATGTCAGCTTAGGCTACTTGTTCTTCCATGTAAGAAGTTGTGCTCATGTTCTCTGCAAAATTGTTTTGAGCAGAAGAATTGTTCTTAAGCACAATAAACTCATATGCTTTCTGAAGCACAAGCCATGCTTTTGGAAGATCATTGACCTTCATGCTATTCGTGCTTTTCCAGCTGCCATCTTTGTCTTTATATTTTCTCTCTAAAGCAACTGTTCTGAAATCATCTCCAAATTGGGATGGATTTTTCCAGATAGTTGCAGTTATTGCGCCAGCGCTGAATTTTGCCTCTGGCAGGTTTGGTGTGTTGTTTGTTGACATTTTCTGTCCTCCTTTCTTTTCGGTTTGTTTCAACTCCCTTTATTTTCTCAAAAAAGAGAAAAATTGCTGCAACTTGGGTTGCAGCCAGGGGAGTGGGGTTTTGTAAAATCGCTTTTATCGCTAAAAACGATCTTCAAAATTTGAGTTAAAAACATCTGCGTTTTCGTGAAGTTGCAGAGTCTTTCTCAGCATGCATGTCATTACATGCTATATATTGATAGGGCTCTGGGGTTTATAAATTCTGACCAAGAATGTCCAGTGTCCAGTGCTCCCCTGCAAATTGCCTTTAAAGAGGTTTATCTACCTTAAAATGAGTATTAAAGGTGTCTAGTGGAAAGGGCTAAAACTGCAGAAATTGCGATTAATGAGATGAAGAGGATCAGCTCAAATATTGAGCCTGTTTTTATAAAACCTTTTACATGAAATTGCGTAAATGGATGAAGAAAGTTTATGCCTTGTATGGTTAAGGCATCCAGTATCAGATGTGAGGAATAGCCTATTATAAAGGCAAATGTGTAGAAACTGCTGTACTGATATAAAACAGCGGAGAGGATGATTACTGGGTAAACTGAATGGATAATGCCGCGATGGATTGTAAAAATTGAAATTATTGTTGGAAGTATCGGTATTTTTCTGCTGATCTTGCTTTCTTTTGTATCAATGTCTGGCAAAGATGTTGATGTGAGGAGAATTACGCAGAAAATGATCTGCGAGTAGATGTTATGGCTTGTTATGATTGATGGAAAAAAGGTATAGAGCAATGTAATTAAGAATATTCCGAACATGAGGTGGGTTTTGAAGAGCATAATATGATATAAGAAAAGCTAGAATTTAAATTAGGTGTATATATTGTATAGAACTTGTGAATTGCGGCAATATTATTTAGGCAGTGGCTGCCTGCGAGCACTCTCTGTGCCAATGTGATAAGTTGTGTCTCCTCTATCCTTAGAAATTAGATGTGAAAATAGAAAAGCTTTGCGTATTGAGTCAGTTAATGTGAAATTAGATGGCATTGCCCGACCCTACTTGGTTGTGTTTTTAGATTTGTGCTCGCAAATAAATGGCAGCCACTGCCATGTAGTTTTAGGTGACTAGAGTGGATAGAATTATTGCGCAGCTATCTCTTTTTCTAATCTCTTTATCTCATCTTCTGGGTTTGGGTTTGGAAATACAAGCTGTGAGACAAACTCTATCCTGTCCATCATCTGGTTCTTGTTGACTTTACCGATAAATTTGACTATTGTGCCAAGCAATGAGTTTTTTGTCTCGTCAAATGAAGTTGCTGAATCTTTATAGACAAGCAGCTCCTGAGCAGTTTTGCCAAGCAATCTTTCTGCCTGGTTTCTGAATAATACAACTCTGATTGTGCCATCTGGCAAGCTGCCATCATCTAAGACCAGATTCATGACATAAGAATAGTTTGGCGTGACTTTCTGATGCTCTTCACACAAAAATCCATCTTGATGCTGCCTTGCTCTTTTGTTACAAGTAGGGCAGACTTCAAAAAACCTTAAATCAAATACCTGCACGATTGTGCCGAGAATCTCTATATTCTCATCTTGTTCTCTTAGCTCAGCAATCTTTTTTCTGGTTGAGACAAATTTCTTTATCTCGCCAATTGTTATTCCAGAAGGATTGATGGCAATTTTTGACCTGTCATTCAAATGTATCTCTTTTCTGCCAAGATTTTCGCGGACATAGCCATCGCTTAGAGAGAGAACATCATTTTCTTTTAGTTGCGAGATTATGTCTGCCTGATTGTTCCAGAACACTATCCTGATAGTTCCTGTCTCATCTCCCAGCATTATGCTTCCTACTTTTCCTGTCCTGGTTTTTGATTGGAACTCGCGAACTTCAAAGATTCTCTGGACTTTGCCTTTTGTTTCAACATTGCGCATGCCTGGCAGCAATCTATTTATCTGCAATGCACCAGAAACACCTGCTTCAAAAAGATTTACACCAAGTTCATTTGCAATTATATGGGCTGCGCCATGCCTGCTGATTAATCCAGAAAGTTGGACTAATTTGTCATCTATCTTCTGGCTTATCTCATGGTCTGAAAGGGAAGTTTTTTCCTTTATTTTGAAGAGGATCTCTTCCAATGGCAGCTTTATCAATTTGTCACCTGAGTTATTGGTTGTGTTTTTTGTTTTATGAAAAGAATTATTTTGATATATCAAGTGTTATTTATATGTTTTATTGTTCTTTACTAGCTACTTTAAATCCTTTGCTGGTATATTCTTCGCCTGCTTTTAATTGAGTAAAATCCTGATCTTTTAGAACCGAGATTGATAAGATGAAGCTGCCTTGCTCAAATGTGTTGAATGGAAGAATATATCCATTTAGATTATTGTCGAGAATTAAGTCGCCTAATGGTATCGTTATTCCTTCTATCTTTATGAATTCATTTCCTTGCTGCTTTTTAATAGATGCAACCATTGAATTATCCGTAAATGCTGTTAATGTTTCAGGCATGTTTGAGAAAGTAAGAAGGAATCTTGCCTGAGTACCAGTTGCTATAGTGTCTTGGCCAGGAAGCAGTTCTATCTTGAGCTTTGGCTCAGGGACGTCAAGAGCAAATTTGTAAATAATTGGCTTTAATCCAAACTTGCTGTTTTCAAATATAGGAAGTGAGCTATCTTCCAAGTCAAATTTGAATGTTCTTGGAGAATCTGTGTTTGTAGATTTTAATGATAGAGAGTTTCTCTTGTTGAAATCTGAGACTTGAGCTGAAATGCATGCATTTATTTTTTGGTCAGAATATGCCTGGCATTTATTTATCAATTGTTTTGAGAATGCGATCAATCTGCCATAGATGCTAAAGTCATAAGGCAATGTAATGTCTAAGCTTATTGATTTGGAAAGCTTGCCTATATCTTTGAAGCTGATGACTGCCTGCTGCTGAGATGTTTCTTTGATAGCCAATGCCTTAGCATCTAAATCTGATTTTATTTCAAATTCATGTTTAGCATTTAAGTTTGGAAGCGTTTGTGCCAAAGAAGCTGTTAATCTTTGTGAATATAGGCTTTCTAAATTGGTGAGGAGATTGTTTTCAGGATAACATAGAATAAATTCTTTTTCTGACGCTGCGTATTTTGTCCATTTGGAATAATCATCTATAACATTGCATTTTTCTTTAAGCGCCAGGGAAGGCAATGCGCCATTGAAGGCAAACTCATGAAGAGAACCATATAAACCGTATTTGGCAAGCTCATGATATTTAAGTTCAAGAGCATTAAGCTCTGTTTTTGATGACAATAAGGCAAATGCTTTTTCGCCTACAAACGCATGCTGAGATTCTATTTTTTGGGTGATCCTTATAAAAAGAGTTATAGCTACAATGAGGAATATGAATGGAAGGCCATATTCCAGGATAAATGATTCAAAACCTTTCTTGTTCTTTAATAATCTGTTTCTTTTTTTCATTTTTATGCTGAGAGTATAATCTAATCTTCTAATGTTGCTAGTTCAATCATAAAATTTATCTCTTGAGTCTCATAGATGCTTGGAAGCTCTAGTTTTGCTTCTCCTGTGCGCTTGTCTAAGCCAGACAGATCAGATTTTTGTGAAAGAGTGAAAAAAGGCTGCTCATCCATTTCCTGCTTTAGCTTATCATTCTCGTATATTGCAAGCTGCCAGACTTTTTTCTCTCCATCGAAACCAAAGTTTGAAAGTATCGAGCTTAAGCGCGAGATAAGCTTTGATGCGAATTCTTGTGAAGTTTGTAGAAAAGGATTAGCAGAATCAGAATTCTCACTATCAGTAGACATCAATAAATTTATCGCTTCAGTAACTGAGATCTTACGGCTATCTAGCTCTACATCTGTCTTCAGCAGATTTAAAAGGAGAATCTCATTCTGCAGATTTATGTTTTCTGCAGTTATTTTCTGCTCTACTTTGGTACCATAGCCTGAGATAAAGAAAAATATGCCAATAGCTACTATAATAGTAGCCAATATAACTAAAGTAAGTATCAGACCTTTTGAGATCTGCGATCTTTTATTTAGTTTAGTGATTAGCATTTTTTAATTTTTCATTATAGTTTTTTATCTGTGTGTAGCATAGGCTGTTGTTATCACCAAGATTGCATCTTTAGGCTGAACAGATTTGTCTGGATTAGGAAGCTTAACAAGATATTTTGACTCAGTATCATCATATTTTGATGAGAAAGAAAGCTCAGAATAGAGCTGGAATTTATCAGGATTAGAGTAGAAAGGCCCTAATATTCTTTTTTCTGCAAGATCAAATATCTCTACCTTAAATGCAGTCTCAGTTTGATCTAGGTCTAGGACATCTTTTAGGAAATCCTGAGTCAGCTTTGAGGTGTCCAATAGATTGCCTGAAAGATATGCAGAAGAGCTTGCGCTTTTAATTTTGTTATCTTCAATGACAATGCCATATCTAGAGTTTCCGAGGAGATTAGAGGCCAAGTTTTGCTCTGCTGAATGGATATCATATGCTTCTGTCAGATAAGCATTTTTAATAAGGACGATAAATAGGAGTATTGCGCCTAAGATTATCACTGTGAAGAACAATAAAGGGATGTCTTCTAAAGCTTTTTTATTCAGGTTTTTCTGGATTTTTTTGAGATAGGATTTAGTTTGCATTTTTTTGAGTTTTGGACCTCTAGTCAGATAGTTTTAATTTTTGGTCCTATGCTTATTATCTTGCCTTGCTTTTTTATCACAAGAACCTCATTTTCTGCAAGAGTAATTTTTGATTCCTTAAGTAGTATAGGCTCATATGCCTTGCTTTTTTCTGCAAGAATAAGATATGCTGCTGGCTTTGAATCATCCTTTGTGCCTACTTTTATCAGATCATGCTTCAGCTCAAATTCCTTGATTTCTTTAGGTGTAGGGTATTCTATCACTGCATCGCTATCAAGAGATTGTACTGCATCTATAAAGAGAGCTAGGTCTCGCACGATAAAATTTTTCTCAAATTCTGCTGAGCTGCCGACTGAATTGACATGATTTAACAATAGGACTAATATCATTACAAGAAACAACAGATGCCCTACCCAATACAATACTTCATACGGTTGTGTCTGGCTTTTTTTAGAGGCGAGTAGTTTAGGATGCATGTTAGATTCATTCAAATTTAGGTTATTTGACCAGGATCAGTGGCAGGCTCTTGTATTTGTGGAATAGGTTGTTGTTCGGAAACTTGTTGTATTGCTGCAACATATTGGTTTTTAGAATCGTCTCTTGTTAAATCAATCTTAAAATTGGTTATCTTATTGTTTCCATGCAGAATCTCATTTTTAGCAAAGACTATAGATTTTGGAAGTGGATGAACATATACTGTGGTGCCATCTTTCTTAAGGTCTAAGCATGAGACTTCCTTGCATTTTTCTGATGGCGGAGGAAGATCCTTGGAATAAGTATAAGTAACAATAGTAAGCCCTTGCTTGAGCTGGACAGGGAGAGTTATTGACGCTATCTTGTTATCATCTGGCTCCCAGTTAGTGTTGTCTATCTCATCTCTTAGCTGGGTTATCTCAATAGCTATGTTCTTGACTTCTACTATTGATACTTTTTCAGGCATGAACCACCCAATGCCTTTTACGATAAGAAAAAGTAAAGGTATAGCAACAAATAGAGCTAAACTTAATTTAATAATCTCACTTAGGGTCATTATTCCTGATCTTTTTAGTCTTTTTGAGAATCTTTTGCATTTTGCCATAGTTTAGTTGAGGAGAGGGTTGATAAGGTTGTAATATGGAGAGCATAATGTCAGTAAGATATCAGTTATGTTTCAGGGGCTTTTGATTTGCAGCATTTCCATGAAGCTGCGCCTTTTTCATCGCAGTCCTGCCATACTGCTGCTTTCTCAGGCAGAGGAACTTCTGATTCTTCCTTTGAATCACAGGAAGTTTTTTTACAATTTCCGTTCTCGCCCAAGAACCCTTCGCATTTTGGAGCTAATGCCTTGTCTGTGATACCAGTATATCCGCCTGTAACTTTTTTTGTTTGCGAATTAAAGATGTAGATGATTACAACTAAGACAAGCAGTGCAATTATGGCAATTACAATGATGTTTATAGAAAGATCTGCCTTCTTGCCTCTTTTGATAAAACTATGCGAACCCATGGATAAATAGACAGGATGTAACTATATAAATATTGTGGAAAGATTTATAAATTATCCAGCCAAACAAGAACGTATGGCTTTTTTAGATTCTAAGAAAGGGGTGAAAGCTGAAATTTGGATATCTGTTGCTTTTATAGCTGTGGTTATTTCTGGCCTCTTTGTTTACTTTTATCTGGAATGGCAAAAGCCTGCGCTGCCTTTATACCAGAACATGCCAGACACATGGATAGAGGAAAAAGGAGATGTCAAGGAGATAAGTGTTGATAAGGTGACTAAAGGAGAAAGTTTTGTTGATACAAACGGCCAGCAGTATATCACAAAAGAAATTGGCACTGTCTTTAATTATAACGGTTGGTATAAAGGACAGGCTTTCCGAAGGGAGTTTAGGGATAATTCTGGAAAAGTGCTGATGCGGATTAACCAAAATATGGACCCAGATGATGGCGTAAGCGAGGCATTTGTTATTGAGAGGATACAGAAAGAAAGCAATGAAGATAAGCTGACAACATATGTTTTCTTAGATGAGGATTGGAAAATAAATGTACCTACAAAGCTCTATTACGGCAAAAGGTTTGAGAATGAAAAAGAATTTGATTTTACTAAAGAGATCGCTAAAGGCATCTATATGAACGAGCTTAGAGATACTCCAGAAAGGTTTGCAAACAATTATGCGACTCATTATGGCGGAGTTATTGTTGGAGATTTTAGGGAAGATGACAAGAGCACAATAGTGCAGTTTTCTTGAGAGAGCAATTATAATCATATCCAATCGCCAAAAGCACAATCTATAATGCCTTGTGCCTGATGATTTGGCCAGGTTGTGCATTTTTCTACCATGAAATCCATTGCAACTGAACCAAGCTCAAGTGCTGCAGGAACTACAGCAGCTGCTACGCCGCCTGTTGTTATTGTAAGAGCTATGCCGCCTACTATCGATGTCCATGATAAAATTGAACTTGCTATCTTGAGATCAGGATTATCACCAGAATAACAGTAATTATTTCCGTCGTTCCAGTTTTCATTTGTGTATTGCTGTATATTTTCAGGCTTTACACTTATGCATGGAACAGCTTCATATGTAAATTCTGCAGCAGAGATGCCAAACTTCTTAGGGACTGATTGTTGAGAGATGTCTCTGCAAACCTTAACTGCATCTGCTTTGTTTTTTCCGGTGTATTTATACAGTTTAAAAGAAAATTCTTTCATCTTATCATCAAAGTATCTGCTGCTGAACAATGCTTTTGCACGAGCTTCGATTATGTTTTTTGCAACGATGTTTTCTTTGTCTTGATAATAATTAAATTTTAAAATTTGTGCGTTAAAGAGAGGAGAAATGTATTGCGCAGGAGAGTATGTGTCGCCATCAAATTTAGGAGGGGATTCTTCCTCAAACTTTTCTAGGAAGATCGAGACTACTCTCTTTGGCAACGTTATAGAATTTGGTTGGACTGTTATAGCTGGAACAACCGTATCTGATGCAGATTGAACAACAGTATCAGCAATTGAATATGTAAAGTCATCTGTTGTTATGCATTTATATTCCTGCCTGGGATAAAGGCATGTTTCAACCTGGTTTCTCATCGCAAGATTTTGATTTACTACGAACTCTGCAAATTTTGCTATAAAATCTTTGTATTGTTCAGGTGTTAAGCTTTCGATCTTTGGACTCAGTTTATCAAATTCTTCTTTTTGCCAAGGCTGGATATTCCTATCGTAGTTTTTGACGTTAACTGTGAGCTCATATACCATTTTTAAGAATGTGAGCTTATCAGGTATAACTTCTTTCAGTAAGAAAGAGTATTCTGAAGGGTATTGCCTAAGTATTAAGTCAAAGATACGCAGGCCTGGTGCAAGTGAAGATGCCATCAATGCTTTTTTTGATGATATGGCTCTGGTTGCCTGCTCTATTTTTTGTTCTTCAGCTGTTCTCTCTGACCAGCTAGAGAGATATTCTAAACGTTCTTGCTCGTTTAACTTATCCCAATTAGGCCAAGGATAATCTCTTTCTAGGCTTGAATCTGGTATTTTCTCAATCGGCTGTTTTCTTGCAGTAGCTATAGCTTGTGCATTGTTGTGGTCAGTAACTTCATAATAAGCGTCATTATTGCTGACTTTGCAAAAGCAATAGTTTTGAGTTATTGCTACATCAGTTTTGCAAGGGCTTGCAAAAAATAATCTATTAGGATCTTGTGTTTCATCTTTTGTCATGATGATATAATGGTTTTTTGCCCGCTCCACACTGAACAATGCAGGGTCTGTAACATATGCAGCTGGCTGTACAACACCTATCTTGTTTTCTCCGATAGAAGCGTATTTTCGCTCTTTGCTGTCCTGCTTCTGCATCAGAAAGCTTACACCGACCATAAGAGGAAAATAATTGTTAACAGCTGCTCTACTGCATGGTCCTGCGCCTAGTGAGATTGCTTTTTTAGCTAAGAGATATGCTGGTGGAGCTAAAACCAAATGGCTTTCTACTACAGCTGCAGCAGATAATCCCAGGGTTCCTGCTGCAAGTATGCATGGAGTGCCGTCTTTAGCAAGAGAAATAACTGTGTCTTTGGTGTTTCTTCCGATATTATTTGTTATACCCTGGACTAAAGAAGGATTGCTTTGCTTAATCGCATTCAGGGATTTAAATGATGAGTCAAGCAATTTTTGAGTTTCAGGAAAATTTTCAGGAGAGAGTGCTGTCTTTAAGAACTTTTCAAATCCGATCTTATTGGTTGCTTTTGATGCATAGCCAAGAAGCTTTGGATTTTGGGCAGCTATAGCAAATGTGACATCATCACCTAGTTTCATAGAAAGGATTTCTAAAGCTTCCTTATTGCCGCCTGCTTTTAATACGTTTGCAAGAGCTTCTGCGCGTAAAGATGCGCTTTCTATACCTAATTCTGCTAGATCATCTTTAAATGATGATGCTATCCTAGCAATGCTTTGTTCGCTTAATCTTCCTGCAGCAGATTCAGCTGTCTCGCTGGCAATTTTTGCAAGCAAGTTATCTGTAATATGACCTGTCAAAGCTTCTGCAAGATAAGCCTGTGAAGCAATAGATGTCTTTAATACAGCTGCTATGCCTTCATCGCTAGCTCCTACTAATTTGACTATCTGCTCAATGGTTTCTTTTCTTGCTGCTGCATCTTCAAGTTTGTCTAATGATTGGGCTAAGCGGACAGCTTCATCTACGTTTTTTCCTGCCATTGCAGATTTTATAGCAGATTTTGCTAACGGAAATGCTGCAGTAACAACTGCAAGGCCTGCCCTTATGCCAAGCGTATAGGAGATTATTGTTTTTGGGTCATACTGCCATGCATATTCTTCTTCTTTAGGGAATTTTTGATAGTATGCAAGATATTTTGGGTCGCCAAATGAATTGATATAATTAGTGGCATATGATTCATCTTTGATATCTTGCGGAAGCTCAAAGCCAACTACGTTGCATTTAAATTTATTGACTATGTTCTCTTCTTTTTTTACAGGGCAGTCTAGGTCTGGGTTTTGTGTTAAGAAAACTTCATTGCCGCCACTATTGTCTCCGCAAATAAATAAGTAAGTCTCTTCATCCACTGGCTTAATTGGACCTTTTAATTTCCATTCATACTGCTCTGCGACTAATCCAAGAATATTCCACCATGATTCGGAACATGAGCCTCTGCCAGTCAAATCATCTCCTGTGGAGCCTTCTTTTGCAAGTGCGTTGCAGAATTCTTCTTCAGTAATTTCAAAATTTTTAGGATATTTATTTTGATTATCATTTTGATCTTGTTTTTGGAAAGCTGCTTTCGGAGGAACCATGAATTTTGCGCAATGCCTGTTTTCATATGAGCCTAGATCTCTTGATGATGAATCTCCTTTCCTAAAATCCTTCCAGCACCTTGTTGTTGCTTCTGTAAGCTGTTTTATAGCTTCTTGCTTATTGATGCTTAAAGCAGTTGCATCTGTTAGTCTTTTAGATTTTTCACAGTACATGCATGTAGAGCCATAGTTTCTTTTTATGCTTACTGTCTTATCTGAACATTTAGTCTTTTGCTTAAGGCCGCAGATGTTAGCGTCATCGGTTACATGAACCTGATAATTGTCTGTAATGCAGATGTAAGAATTTGATGTGAGCTTGTTTCCAATATCCCAATTAAAACCTCTATCAGGCAGCCAAGAAGATATTTGTGTTGCGCCTTCATGGCCATTGCTTGCAAGTTTTTCTATCTCTCTCCATACCTTGCTTTGGATATCGTTAATAGTATAACTTGTAATTTTAGATTCTGTTGGTTTGTCCTGACTAGGAGTGCTAATAGATTGCTGTGCGGCAGGCGTACCTAATTTTGATACTAAACCAGAACCTTGGCTTGAGGCTACTGCATTGCCAGTCATTAGATTGTTGTTGTTATTGTTATTAGCAGTACTTTGTTCAGTAGAGGATTGCGTATTTGTTTTTGGATTTGGTGTTTTCTCAACGGGATTTAACTGCACACAAGGAAGGATCTTTATAGAAGGACTCTGCTTGAAAGTTTTCATGCATTCAGCTATCTCTAAAGCAAGCTGCTCTGCAATCTTGTCATCTGTCTTTTCATCGCCTGGAACAATATCAAGCTTCCTTATTATATTTTCACTAGGAGAATATTCCTTATCGCAGTAGATTTTATCAACATCGCTGATATCATCTTTTGAAAGAGCGACTGTGTTGATGCCGCATGCTAATGCTTTCAGAGAATTTGCGACTGTAATGCGCTCAGAGACCTTAAATTCGTTGTAAGTTATGCCTTGCTCAGGTTCTATATATTTAGGAAGGGCAAAGCCAAGAATCTTTGCAACTATAGGGCTGTCTTTGATAAGAGGCCCTGCAACTATAGAGCCAAGAACTACTAGAACGATTGCGCCTATGGCATACTGGATCAATTTCTGCCAGACTATAGCAGCCCCTCTTTTTTTAAGATTTTTCATGCTAAATTCAGCCGAACCAGCTTCTGAATGTCTCAACAATATCATCCATCTTGAGCTTGCTCTTGAACAAGATGATCGCGAGAATGACAAGTGCAACTAAGCCTATTATCATCAGCACAAGATAGTGTATCTCTACATCTGCTTTTCTGCTTCTATAATATTTTTTTAGTGAGTTAATCATTGTGATTAT
Organism: Candidatus Woesearchaeota archaeon; assembly: GCA_018302185.1. Lineage (GTDB taxonomy): Archaea > Nanobdellota > Nanobdellia > Woesearchaeales > UBA10200 > UBA10200. Next base: position 9,162 of record JAGVZX010000003.1, on the reverse strand, counting down.
AAGTTTTTGTTTTTAAAACATAACCATATATAGTATATAAAACAGGATTATATTTATTATCTCAATCATAATTAAAATGTTTGCATGGTATTATTAAGAGCTGACTTCTGATGGAGCTTCGTTTGCGATATAGCCGCATGTGTTCTTAACTTCAGATAATGGAATCAAGTATAATAAATCAACACCTGGATCTTCTTTAGGCTCTAATCTAAATTTGTCCCAACCGCCTGCGAGATTTGTGATAAAGTTTGTTGCTCTTGCTGATGCTCTTCCTACATCAGTAATCCATTTACTAACTTGAGCAGCAGGGATCTTAGCATACATTGCAACTAAAGGCTCATCAACACTATAGTACCAGGTTGGGGAGAATAATTCCTTGTTATGAGAATCATCCATAAGATATTCTGCATGAGTCTTCAGCTTGGTTTTTGGCTTTGTCATTTTTGCCCAGAATTCCAAGCTAAGATATCTGTCTTTGAACTCTTCTTTTAGTTCCTGGTCAAACTTTATTCTTGAGCAGATTATGCAGGTAGCAGGCATATTTTCAAGATTTGCCTGGATCATGATTGACTTATAATAGCCTTCTTGATTATACCAGTTGCTAAATAAATCGAGCTGGCCTTCGCCTATCTTTTGCCAGCATTTTCTCAGCTCGTTGCCGACTAAGCTGTGGAGTGCAAATTCCCTTTGGATAGGAACAGAGAATGATGCAGAGCGCTCAAGATCCTTGAAATCAGGGGCATTTTCGCCGATAACTTGTTTAGGAGTAAGCTTGTCTAATCTTGGGACTAAGCCAGAAGCTTGGCCTGAGCCTACAGCGCTTCCAGTAATAGTGTTATCATTATCGCCAGTGCCTAAATCACTTATGCCAGGATTATCTGCACTTGAAGAAAATTTGGCAGTAGAGCCTGAGCTAGAAATGCTTCCCTCATAATCATCTTTTATACTGTCCCATCTTTCATTATCTTCGTCTTTAAATTTTTTAATCTCGTTCATGACTTTAGGAAGCTCTCGCCTGACATCTGCCTGGGTAATGGTTATCAATCTTATAGGGCAGTCTACTTTGACAAGCTGTGATCCGCTTATCTTAGTATTTGCTGAAATAACTGCTGAAAATGCACAGATCTTTTCCTGCGACTCGACTGATAAAACTTTACTGATCTGGGTAGAGACGCCATAGAGCATGCCTGCACTTATTAAAGTTAGCACTAAGACTACTATTGTATTGATGACAATTCCTCTTTTTTGTATGCTGCGAAATCTCATTTCTCTTGATTGCTTATTTCTATGGAGCAAGCGCCTTATCTATCATGTTTTTTATGATCATGCCTAATGTTGCAAGCGTAACCAGGATTAATACAAGCATGAGAATGTTCCATACGCTTATTTGTATGCCGCCTCTTTTGCAGATTGCCATTAAATAAACCTAAGAAAGTAGATATATATAGTTTGCGGTTTAAAAAATAGAAAAGATGGATAAAGATAATAAGCGGATGGTGAGTAGTTAGGAAGATAAAATAATATAGAACAGAAAAATAGGAATATAGAAAAATATAATACTTTATATCTTCTTGAATTCGCTTGCAGTCTCAAGCAAATCAACATGACCTAAAAACAATGCCCTGCAGCAGTATCTTTCCATGCCTAAGTCATCCAAGACTTTTTTCCTGTCTTCGCCTTTCTCTACGCGCTTGGTAAAGTCTTCCCATAGATGAGCGACTGGTTTTCCGCAACTGAAACATCGAATTGGAATGATCATTTTTTGCCTCCGGTATTATGGATTTAGTAAAATAAAAAATGAATTTGTTTTTATCTGTAACTTTTTTGCCTCTTTGCTCTTGCTCTTGAATCGTTTGGCTTTCTTGTCTCTTTTCTTCTGACATCTGCGACTAACATGTGCCTGTCATACTGCAAGAATGGCTTTTCCAGCTTTTTGTTCATCTCGACAAGGCATTTTGATAATGCTAATCTTGCTGCTTCTGTCTGGCCATTTATGCCGCCGCCGAATACATTGATATCAACATCAACCTGGGAAGCAAGATCGCCTGCAAGTATCAATGGCTCCTGTATCTTTAATTTTGCCATTGATGGTTGATATGCATCAAGCAATACTTCATTGATCCTTACTCTGCCTGTGCCAGGGCTTAAAGTAGCTCTAGCAACTGCTCTTTTTCTTTTTCCTGAAAAATGGATCTGTTTTGTCATTTTAAGCTTCTCCCTAATTGGTTGCATACTTCTCCGACACTTATGGTATGGAGGATAGGTAGTTTTTCTGCATCTGCTACCTGAATTGTCTCGATGCTTGTGCTCTTAAAGTCTGTAGGTACACCAATATAACACATTATTCTTTTGTATGCATCTAATCCTCTTTTTGTCCTGTAAGGCAACATGCCTCTGATGGTTCGTCTTACAAATTTATCTGGCATCGAATAAAAGAATGGGCCGTGCTTGTATGTACCACGCTCTTTCTTATGCCTGTAATGAGCAAGTATCATGTTGCGTTTTCCGCTTATTAAAGCATTTTCGCAATTGACAATATCTATCTTCTCTCCTAATAATGCTTTCTTAGCAACAACTGTTGCCATCCTTCCCAACAAAAGATTTGATGCGTCGATTATCATAGTTTCACTCATTATGGTTTTGTTTTTTTATCCAATTATCCTGACTTTTTCTGCTTTTGGATTTTTTGCCATAAGCTCCTGGATAGTGATTGCTTTGCCTGCCTTGTTTATCTTATCAAGAGCCTGCTTTGAAAATGAATATGCTGCAACGGTCATCTTTTTAGTCATCTCTCCTGAGCCAAGAACCTTGCCAGGAACTAATGCTGTTTCATTATCATTGACATATAAAGAGAGCTTGTATAAGTTAACAATCCTGCTTTTCCTGGTAGGGCTGCTAAGATCTTCTGCTACAGCGCTCCAAGTATTTACTTTTTCATCATAGGATTTTTTCTTTAAATCTGCTATAAGTTTCAGCAAATGCTCGTTGGTTTTGGTATTTATTGCCATTTTGTTTTAGATCGTGATTTTTTAGGATTGTTGTTAGTTAGTTTTGTTATTAGTTTTTCTTTGAAATGATGAATGCGGGGAGCATGATTTGAACACGCGCACCCACTAAGGGACTACCAGTTTGCTGCCAATGATTTGGCTGCCTCAAGGTAGCGCATTTGACCAGGCTCTGCCATCCCCGCATATAATCAGGAATGCTAATCAAGCTTGAGGTCTTTGAGCTTTTCAACAAAAACATCAGATTTCTGCTGAAGGATGCTGCATGCCTCTTTGACCATCTCTTTAGTAGTCAGCTGACCAAATGCTTCGACTGTGAAGATGTATGAATTTTCTTCATATTCTATCTTAACAATATTAGGGTTGACATCTTTGCATGCATCGACTAAGTCATTGTCAAGTATAAGGTTCTTGTCAATCTTGCCAGATTTGTCAAATATTTGCGGAGGAAATTTTGCTTTAAATTGATCAAAATCTTTTGTGTCGTTGTTAACTGTAATTTTTGGCTTATAATTATAATAAACTAAGCCTGGGCTCCATTTGATATGGTCTTTGCCTTTGCCTAAGATAGCAGTAGCTTCCAGTTCAAGCTCCTGACCTTTTGATAATTTTACGATGATAGTATCTCCATGAACAGGAATAACTTTTGGATCTTCTGATTTCATGCTTGAAGCCTTGACAACATCTCCGCTTTTAGCAGATGTCAAAGTTAATTTTAACTGGCATTTTGCGCAGCCTTCTCCTTTGCAGGTACATTCTGCTGGCAATGTGTATGATTTTAAGTCAGATGATAAGACAACCAGGCCAAGACGGTGCGCCATGGTTTCATCATAAAGCAAACTTGTGTTTTTTCTAAATTCGACCTCTTCAATTGCGAGAGTAGGAACTTCAGACATCATAATTCTTCTTAGTGAGTTAATATAGGAAACATCGAGATTTTTGATCCCAAATGTTGTTTTTAAGCCATCCTTACTCTTATGTAAAAGTTTTAGCTCCATTTTGCGCCTCCGAATTAAATGATCATAATGATTTAGGTTTTCAGTTATTATTGATACAAAATAATTGAAATATAATGATTAGTTTTAATATGATTTATACTCTTCTTCCACGCTTTCCACCTTTCTTTCTGCAGGTGTCATGAGGGACAGCAGTGACGTCTTCAATTATACCTATCCTAAGACCCATCCTTGACAATGCTCTTACAGCTGCCTGTGCTCCTGGTCCTGGATTATTTGGACCATTGTGGCCGCCCGGTGCACGAATTTTTACATGGATTGCATTTATTCCTTTTTCTAATGCGATTTCTGCAACCTTTTTACTTGCCATCATTGCAGCAGTCGGAGAGCTTTCCATCCTATCTGCCTTAACTACCTGGCCGCCTGAGCTTCTTGCAATAGATTCTGTGCCAGTAATATCTGTTATATGGATTATCGTATTATTGTAAGAGCTGTAGATATGCGCAATCCCCCATCTCATAGGCCCAAATCTATCTCTTGGTCTTGGAGCAGAATCTTGCTCTTGCTGCTGAGGTTTAGCTTCAGGTTGAGGTGCTGATTGTGCTTGTGTTGTTGGTGCTTGAGGTTCTGCCATGATGATCATTTACCCCTTATTCTTTCTCTGGTAATTCCTTTCTCTTGTTTTGTATGGAATTTGCCATATCTGTGTTTTGATCTGATGTATGTTATCTGCCTTTTCTTAGCAGGCAATATAAGAGATTGCCTTAACATATGATCTTGAGATGAGAGCGAAGAATTTGTGCTAAAGCTGATCTGCGGCTCTTCAGAAATGCTGACAATATATGAAGGGAAAGTAATTATCCTGTCGCCAACTTTAATATGCTCATGAGTGATAAGCTGTCTTGCCTGATCGACTGATCTTGCCAAACCGCTTTTGTAGACTAAAGTTTGCAACCTTCTGTTCAATACATCTTGAAGACCAATACCTAGAATATTATCTAACTTAGCATTTTCAGGAACAAGACCAAATGAACGCAGCTTGTTGATCAGATAAACTCTTTCCATCTCTGCCTGTTTAGTTGATGCACGGATCAGTTTTTTTGCATCTGCCTTGAATTTTCTTAATAGAGAATCCATCTTCCAGATCTCTGTCTTGTTCTTAAGGCCATATTGCTTTAATAATTCTATCTCAAACTCTATCCTTTCCTTATCCCAGAGCTTTAATGGCCCACTATACTTTTTTCTTAATCGTCTTGGATCGCCCATTTTGAATCACGTTTTTAGTTTTACTTTGCTTTAGCAGCTGCGCTTCTCTTAACTCCCATAACTTTTCCTTTGTTCTTTCTGAACTTGGATCTTGTATTCTGGCCACGGACAGGCAAGCCTAACATATGTCTAATTCCCTTGTAGCTCTTGATCTTTTTCATCAATTTTAAGTCATTCTCATTGTTGAACTTAAGGTCTGTAGATACAACATGCTTGTTCTCTCCAGTCTCTGGATCTTTTCTCCTGTTGAATAGCCACTCTGGTGCATTGTATTTAGAAGGATTTTGGATAACGTCATTCAATCGCTCAATTTCATCTACTTTTAATGTACCGACTTTTGATGCCTTGTCTACTTTTGCAAAATGGCAGACCATGTTAGAATACATTATGCTGATACCGCGTATCTTTGTCAATCCCTGCTTGATGGATTTTTTACCATCTAAGTCAGTGTTCATTATTCTTACAAAGTGCTGGTATTCTTGAGGCTGTTGTTCCATTTTATTAGATACAAACGATTTGTTGTTTAATTATTCATTTCCCAACTGTCAAAAAGCGATAGAATCTGGTATTTAGCCAAACCCTGTTGTTCGCCTAATCACTTAGACTCGGGAAAGAAGTTATGAAAGTGATGGCTTGTTTATAAAGGTTGCGAAAATAAGAGGGCGATAAGGGCGATAACCGAGATTTGAACTCGGACCAGAAGATCCACAGTCTCCTATGCTAACCAGGTTACACTATTATCGCCATAAATCTGTTGTTATAGGAAAAATATTATAAATTTATCGGTAATATCAAGTTTAAAATGAAGCAGATAAATGAAAGCAGTAATGGAATGCGCAGAACCCATCTGATAATCACAGGAAGAGTGCAAGGTGTTCTCTTTAGAGCAAACACTAAAAAGCACGCAGAGAAGATTGGTGTTAAAGGATGGGTTAGGAATTTAAATGATGATAAGGTTGAAGCTGTTGGTGAAGGTACAAAAGAGCAGATTAAGGATTTTGTTGCATACTGCAGCAAAGGACCTGAAGAAGCAAGAGTTGATGACATAGTGCTTGAAGATGAAGAATATAAAGGAGAATTTAAAGGATTTGTGATTAGGTATTAGACAAAGCTAATTGATTCTTATTTCTTAATAATAGAGTAATAAAGATATATACAAATAAGCTGATTATAAAAGGTATTATTGTAGCCCAACCATCAAAAGATTCTGTAAAAATATTATTTTTTATGTAGAGTAAGGTGTTTGGAACACCAAAAATAGTAGGTGTGAATATAAAAAATAACAATCTCAATGAACCTCCAATTATTATTGAGTAGATTGCTGCTCTTTTATTGGCTAACCAAAAAGTTCCAAGTGCAAAACAAGCGAATAATGAACAAAGAACAACGTCAAATGCTAATGTTAAGAGTATTCCTGGTTGGGGTATTTTTAATGCAATAAAGACTCCAAATATCCCCATTAGTATTATGAAAAATCTGGTATATTTTAGAAGGTGGTCATACCCTCTAATTTTTTTAGCTTTCTTGTGAAAAATATTTCGAGCAAGAAGAGATGCTGGACCTAAAAGAGCACCATCTGCTGTTGAAAATGATGCTGTAATAACCGCGCCAAGGAACAAAATTACGATGACTACTGGAAAATTATTTCTAAGAATTTCGAATAATTCTGAACTTCCGTCACTTAAAACAAGAGTCCCTATCCCAAATAATGCAAAAAGCCCTCCTATTATTATTGTGCCTATACCGCCTATCAAACAACCTTTTTGCGCATCTTTTGTTGATTTAGCAGCTAAAAGACGTGCTATAAAATCGACAGCAATGATATCTCCTAGCCCTAATGCAAGTATTGTTGCCCAGTTTATCACAGCGCCGCTTGAAGAAGAAGTGAATTGAGTAAGACTATATGCTGTTTCGCTTGCAAAGGCATTGATTCCAAAATCTTTGATAATCCAAAATAATGCTCCGACTACCCCTATAATAAAAGTAATAACCTGGATAGGATCTGTAACAACATCAGAAATAAACCCTCCGATATAAGTATAAATAAAAATAAATATATTTTCAACAATCTTTCCAACCGCTGCTAAATTCCCAGCCAATAGGATAGAAAAACTAAGAATCATCAAGATTGCTGCTATATACTCTACTTCTTTTCCAAATTTAACTCTGAAGTAATCTCCGATTGTTAATATCTTTTTCTCTCTTAAAGGTTTAGCAAAAAGTAGTCCGGCTAAAATTAATGAAATCCCTAATCCTAATGGAATAGCTAATGCGCTCCAAAACCCGAAATCTCGTGCCAGATTAAATAAGCCAAGTGTAGCATTTCCATCTATTGCTTGCTCTATTTGTGCAAAAATTACAAAGAGAAATGGTAATGTCCCGCCTGCAATAAGAAAGTTTTTGCTAGAGCCTTTTACTTTGTAAGAAACAAGAAGGCTTATTAAGAATGTAATAACAAGATATACAATTAATCCAATAATTATTGCCGACATATTAATCTTAATCTGACTGTAATATAAATAACTTTGGAATATCCTAATATTTAAACTTACTAAGCTCATACTTGAACATTCCGTAAAGGTATGGCAGCATGAATGCAGATACATAGAACACACTCATGATTGCAGGATTTAACTTAAAACTGACATTGATTATTTCTGCTATCCTAGCTGAAGCAGTTGTCATCAATGCAATGTTAAGAAGAGAGAGTAATGGGATGAATATTGTTGCAAATAGATGGTGATGGGCTTCTAAGTTCTCGATATCTCTAAGTAAAAGATTAAAAAATAAGCCGAATACGAAACCAATTACTGCAATTATAATATATATCAATGTTCCCCCTAGGACGAGCAAGAATGGGACTAAGAATACAGTTATAAGAAGATTGCAGACCATCAAGACAAGCAATGCTGTCCAGTATAATATCCTGGAAGAGCTGACATTTGAATTTGATTTATCAACATACTCTCTGGATTCCATTATACGGACGGTCTTCTGGATATCTTTTTCAGGCCAATTTTTTGCTCTGAGCTTTTCTATCAGCTCTTGTTTCTTTTTTTCTTCCATGTTATGCAAGAATCTTGTTTTGTATAGGCTGATTTAAGTCTGAGTGGTTTAATAATGTTTGGGAAAGAGTTTTGAATAATAATGTCGGTTTAATGCTTGGATAAAGATAAGTCATTGGATGATTTTTTAGATTTGCAGCATGTAGGGAGTTGTGCTCAGGCAGGACTGCGAGAACTTTTCTGCCAATAGCTAATTCTATCTTCTCGATGGAAGAGGCATCTAGGTTTGTTTTTGTTTTGTTAAAGACTATCCCAAGAACTGTTTTGCTGTTGCTTTCGATGATAGAAGCAAGCTGCATTGACTGTTCAAGTGCCTGCTTTGAAAATGATGATACAATAATAAATTCATCTCCTGCTTCCAATGACCCAAGCATGCCTTTGCCTGAATTAGAGTCTAAGATCGCTAAGCTGTTTTCCTGCTTAAGCTTGCTTATGTTTTTTGCAAGCAGTGAAGAGCTGAAGTTTTTTGAGATGCAGAAATTTGGGACAAAATAAAATCCAGATGCATGCTTATATGCAGCCTCTCTTGGATGCAAATTTTTTAAAGTTATATCGTGTATGCTTGCAGGCAGCTCCTGCAATCCGAGTATTTTAGTAAGGCCTGCGTTATGAAAATCTAAATCCAGCAGAAATGTAGGCTGCTCGGTTATTATGTTTAGGGAATTAGCTAGATTGAGCGCAAGCGTTGACTTGCCAACCTCTTTTTCAAGCGAAACTATAGCTAGTGTTTTTTTCATGTGTTGATTTTGGTTATTTGTTTAGCTTATGTGATAAAATTATACGATACGAAGGCGACTGCCGGTGAACACTGCTTTAGATTATGGAGGAGTTTTTCCTCCCCTACAGGTAGTTAATAGTTGTGATAATAAA
>JAGVZX010000126.1 GCA_018302185.1 Candidatus Woesearchaeota archaeon | reverse complement strand
AAGAGAAAAACTATTCCCGCCAATAACTCCACCCATAGTTTTTTCTGAAGCATAACCATATGATTGGTCAAGAATTCCAAACTCTTCTCTCTCAACAGTAGTAGTAGATAAAACAACTTCTAAATCTTGAAATTGTCCTTGAAGACTTGTAGTCCAAGCAAGAGCATATCTTTGATTTAAAAAACCATGATCCTCCAACGCAACACTCGTAGCATACACAGGAATCTGAATACTACCACCAGAAGCATGTACCATATCAACCAAAGAATCATAAGAAATAGTATTTTCAACACTCCCAGCACCAACAACAATAATTTCAGAATTGGGATTAAAATACTCAATAGTGCTACCGTTAGAACTCACACTACTATTAGAATTATTGTTATTAGAACAACTACCACCACACCCCATAGACAAAGAAGCAACGAGCAATCCAACAACGAAAGAATTTTTAATCATGATTGTAAAAAGGTGCGACTGTTTATATATTTATCCTGGTATCTTTATCCCAAAACTTTGTCTTGCAACTTCTAATTCGTTCTCGGAAACATCTGTCGTCAGACGATAATGAGTATCTTTCAGTTCCTGCTCCCAAACACCCGAAGAGTACTGTAATACTTCAAAACGTTTGTCTGCATCAAAAACCATAAGTGGACGAGCCATTTTTGGCTGATCATTTACTCTTTCTTTGACTACAAAAACTGGTTTTTGATCATACACCACAGTTATTTCTTCATCTCCGAAAACATACGATTGATACTCGATGCGTAAATTTCCATCAGAAAAAGTATATGATGATGCTGCGCTTGTTGAATCAGGATCTTTTTTTCCTGACAAGTCCTTTCCTAACTTTCGAGCAACATCTCTGCACTTTTCTACGAGTCCAAATTTAGAAATTGTTTTTGATTGTTCAGAAATCAACCGTTCAAGTTCCATTATTTTCATGGAGTGAAGAAATACTCTCAAATTTAAAAAGATATGTGAAAAGGAGAATATAATTGGTGATTGTTTTATAATCAATTTCGTAGTCTATCATTAAATCCATATTTCTCAATGTATCTTTTCATTTCTTCCGGCGTTACGCGTGCTAAAGTGTTTATTGTGTGACAATCTCCAGGAGTTAAATTTATTAATAATGTGTGTAACTCTAAAAATACTCCTTCTCTTTCTAATATTCATTTCAGTTTTTTCATAACTTGCTATTGTTCTCTTCAACTGTTCATCAGGTTCAAAATTCTTGCCTTCAACAATATGTCTTTGATACTCTGACTCTACAACTTTTCCAAACGATTCTAAATATGCAGACATTCCTTCTACAACTCGATCTCCAATACCCATAACGTCAGCTAAAACATGATACACTTGAAATTCGTTAGCCAAAGAATAAGAACTGAATTCTAAGGGTGCAACTTTCATTTCATCCCCAGAATGCATGGGATCTTTCGATGCAACCAACAAACTATCTCTTACTGAAAAATTATGTTGAGGAGTAATTCTAAGAAAACCTTTTATCAACGGCCATTTATACCCTCCGAGAAAAGGGTTTCTTGTACACAAATCAACATACTTGTCTTCTTTTGGATGAAATATCTGATTACTATTCGGCATACTTTTTATAGTATGTACATCTTCAGGCGTATCCAAAAAAGGAATTAATTCATCATCAAACAAAGCACTGCTATACGTAGAACCATCTTGATCTGATGCTCTCAAATGAAACGCAATAGTTCTTTCTTCTAAAGATAATTTCATAAATGAGGATTTTCAATGGTGTTTAATAAATTTATCATTTTCATTGTTCTTGAAACCTGAAACTTTATCCTTCACACTCTTTCCTTATTTACAGTCATCATTCCTTTCGTGAAGGATACTTGTTTGAGCTCGTCGAATACAACGATGAGTTCGTATGATCTCAAGTGTTGTGAAAGGATGTTTCTCACTTCTCTCATTACTTTGTTTAAGTGTTGGTGGTCGTCAGCGAGTATTTCTACACGAATCTGCCACTTTCCAAGAAGCTTATCGCTGAAGAATATATTTTTTTGCATCTGACAAAACATTTCAAATTTTGACTCAATTTCTGGAGGGAGAGGTGCTGTTTCTATGAGCATCATGTACCATAAGTGTCCGAGTTTTGTCACATCGATAACCGCTCTGAACCCTCTGATAAGCCCTTCTCCCACAATCTTTTTCATACGATAACTCGTGCCTTCAGGAGTCAGTTTTACCTTTTTTGCAACATCAACAATGTTTGATCGTGCATTCTCGCTGAGCGAAGAAAGAATTTTTAGGTCGGTATCATCCAACTTGTGAAGCTTTTGAGGAGGAACCGTCGGAAAACCTTTCTTAGGATTCGTAATAATTTCTCTTATGACGAGAGAGATATCTGCATCCTTGTACACCGTCAGCGTTGAAAGAATATCATAATACTTGATCTTGTTCTGAAACAAACTCGTCAAATTATAGAGCATCTCATTCAAGTGTGATGTGTCTCTCGCGGCGAAAGCAACAGCAATATCCCATTTTCCAGAGCATGAAACAACCCACTTTGTAAAATCGTGGTTCACGAGGTACAACCTTATTTTTTCCTCTTCAGCATCATCACAATCCTGAAGATTAAAATACACATTATACGTTAAGTATCCCAATCGAGGAGTATCAACAAGAGTAATATACTTCCTTACAATACCCTCTTTCTCCATGACTTGAATACGATAATCGACAGCCTCCCTCGACAATCCGACAGTTTTTGCAATCTGATTACTCGTAGACCTGCAATCCTTGTACAACTCGTACAAAATCTTTCTGCCTTTCACGTCCAATTTCCTGTCAAACTTCATATCAACAGTATTCATGATATCAACTCTTATAATATGGCTCTTTTAAATATTCATGAAAAACAAGAACGAGTATATATACTTTTTGTTTTTGCCCACTTATCCTCCAAATGTTTTATATTTACGATAATATATAGTATGATTATTACGAATAATGCGCCTGAAACGAGAAAAAAAATGTCGAAAGGCTTAAATAAGACTATTATGAAATGGTAACGCAAGGGGCGTTATTGGAGGAAAGAACAATGAGCATTGATATCACACTTTGGGGAGTGCGTGGTTCGTACGCAAAACCATACGATCAAAAAGACTTACAAGAAAAAAACATAGACTTGATTCAAGCTATCAGAAATACACCTACAGCATACGCACTATTTCAACAAAATGCGCCAGTTGAAGAAGTACTAAAAGCAATAGATTCTAAACGTACACATACATATGGAGGACATACCTCTTGTTATGAAATGATTGTTAATGAACGAAAACTAATCTTTGACGTTGGATTGGGCGGAATAAAATGGGGAGATTACGAAATAGCAAACGGTGCAAATGGAAAAACCAAACCGATCACCGCAGACATTTTAATGACACACACACATCTTGACCACAACGAAGCGGCAGGATTTATCAAGCCATGGTTCCAGAAAGGCCACAAGTTTACCATCCTCGGCATCGCAAACGCAAACGAGACAGTAAGAGAAGCACAACGCGACTACCAAGACGCTAAATCTGGAACTGCAACAATTGTACAATCAAAAGGACAAGAAAAAATTGAGGCAATTCGTTCAGTACGACCAGAACTTGCCGCTGCAATCGAGGCAATAGTCCGCGAAGCAACAGCAGCAGGAAGACCAACATCAAACACTGTCGAAGAAGTCATGATTGCACTCAGCGACAAAGGACTACACCCAATCACATGGGCAACACGTCAAGGATTTGGCGCAGAAATACAAACCATAGACTTACCATTACACCCTGAAGGAGACATACTCTACATCAAAGACAGATACGACACCGCAGGATTCCGTGTAGGATACCAAATGAGTAACCACCCCGACGGCTGTCTCAGCTATCGTGTAGAAACAGACGCATCAGTAGGAATCTACATGGGAGACGGAGAACACGGACCAACACTATTATCGTCACGCCACCCATTAATACAGAAAGGAGTCAAGCAAGACAGACAACCACTCATGGACCCACACTTCATAAAGTTTATTATGGGAAAAGATGAAGCGAAAAAACGAAAAGTGATCATTGCAGACGCTCACTGGACACAAAAAGAATACGACACCATGCCATGGATACACGGCTGGGGACATTCCAGTGCAGAACAATTTTTATTCACTGCAGCAATGGCGGCAAAACATGCAGGCAACATGCCAGATAACAAAATTCACGTCGTGCTCTCTCACCACGATCCAAACAAGTCAGACAGGACGCTTGACAAGATCGCAGAAGAACTAGAACAGCACGTTGCAACAAAAAAACTTAACGGTCACCCACTAGATCATTACGTTACGTGGGAACTCGCACGCGAAGGACGAAAAATAAACATTTGACAAATGGGTAAACCTGCGAGTAATGAGAGAAGGAGATGTAGTAGAAGTGTAATTCTTACTATATAGAGTATGATATCTTTTAATTTATTCAAAGCCTCTGGCGGGATATGCACCCGCGACCTTTACCTTACCAAGGTAACGCAATAGCTACTATGCTACAGAGGCGTAACGATACTGGCGAGAATGGTTTCAGACGCCAACTAACGGTTACAAGTTTTAATGAACAAGTTCTGCATTCGTTTTAAATACTTTCCATTTTTGTGTCAACACGTTTATATACTTCATACTTTGGTAAAGTCTTGTTGTGATTATGGACGCTAAAAAGATGTGTTATCAAAGAAAAGATATAAGAAGATAACTGGACAAGAGTATCAAGAACCAAAATCTGGATTAGAAGAACAAGTAAATGCACAAACAGAAAAGACAATGCCTTCGGTTGAAAATTGATATTTCCACAAGCGTTTTAAATACGACCAATTACTCATTCAATCATGCACGAACACACAGAACACGAACATATAGATAAAGTCAAAAAACCACCTCTTCCTTTTGGTTTATGGACCGTTATAGTCCTCGCAATATTGCAAGGAGTGCTTTTGTTTATCGAGTTGATATACTCTTTGGCATCATTCAACATTTTCAGTCTCATATTTTTACTCATATATTTGTGGATCATTTATTCAGGAGTCAAACTCACACTACAAAGACAAAAATCAGGACTCGAAAGACTATTTTTGTTGTACACACTCAACATTATCAATATTGCATTCTCGTTCATCGGAGGATTCTCTTTTAGTACGCAATGGCCATCACTGTATATTATCCTGTTTAACGCAACAATATTGTACCACTTAAACTATTTACGAGTGTACTTTTTAGACTTCAATCTTAACCCTGAAGAGAAAAGAAGAGATATCATAAGTTCCATTGTGATAATTATTCTAGCATTAATACTTCCAGTAATACTCTTCGCACCAGTGTACTCCATATTCACAGAAAGCGTGAAAGCTGCAACAGTGGCAAACGCGGTGTGTGCAAATATAACAACAGGAGATGCTTACGATTATTGCACGAGCATAGAAGCGATAACAGAAGCAAACAAAAAATTAAACCTGACACTTCTCAATATTGATGCGTGCAACACATTCCCAGACAAAGATGTATGTATAACAACAATAGCAAAAATAACAAAGAATGTAAGCACGTGCGCCGTCGTAGAAAAAGAAAAAAATCTGTGCATAGCACTAGCAACAGGAAAAAAAGAATTTTGTGCAGACGTATCAGAAGGACTAAAAAAGTATTGTGAGATGAAGACGAGTAACTGACTTAGGGTTTGGGACTTGGACGATACGAGACTGACTGACTTGAGACTTAACGAGTAAGAATTTGCCGTTACTATAGTCACGTTAATATGTTACCTTTTTTAAGTGATCAATCTTGAGAA
>JAGVZX010000129.1 GCA_018302185.1 Candidatus Woesearchaeota archaeon | reverse complement strand
AAGGTTGTTGACATGCTTGATGAATGGGAACTCATAATGCGCTCCGGAGACGAATTTTCAAGCGCCAATGAAATAGAAGATGAAACATTTAAGACAACACTGATAGGCAAGAGGGTTGCAGAGCTTTACATTGACCCCTTGACTGCCCATTTCATAATCACGTGCATGAGAAATGCCAGCGACAAAAGAGTCGATGCGTTTTCATTTTTGCAGGCTGTATCGCATACCCTGGAAATAAGGCCCATGCTGAAAGTAGGCATAAGGGAATATGACAAAATACGGGAGGCAATGCTTGAGTTCAGTGATTTCATCCTTGAGCACGAGCCTTCAATGTACGAGCCTGAATATGAGGATTTTCTGAATTCCGTGAAAACTGCCCTGATGTTTAGCCATTGGATAAATGAGCAGGACGAGGAGTTTCTGCTGGAGGAATATGGCATAAGGCCCGGCGAGTTAAGAAACAAGCTTGAAATTGCAGACTGGCTTTTGTATGCAACAGAGGAAATCTGCAAGATTATGCATTACCAGTCACTGATAAAAGAAATCGTGAAATTAAGATTAAGATTAAAGTACGGAGTTAAAGAGGAATTGCTGCCATTGATAAGGCTGGAGAATATCGGAAGGGTGAGGGCAAGGGCATTGTTCAGGAACAGGATAAAAGACCTGAAAGACCTGAAAGATGCCAGCCTTGCGACACTCACTCAGCTTCTGGGCGAGAAAACTGCCTTAAGCGTCAAGAAGCAGCTTGGGCAGGAGCAGAATGAGGTTCCTGAAAACAGGAGAAAAGGGCAGATTAGCTTGAGGGATTGGGGAGGATAGGGATTTTTCTTTAAGGACTCTTTTAATTATCTGGATTTCAAGACAGCTGAGAAAATGTTGTAATTCTATCCTTTCCTTGGCTTTTTGAATATAGCAATGCCGCATCCGCATTTTCTATTAATTGTGAAGGTGTCATACCATTGAGGTATTGTGCTGTGCCTCCACTAACTGTAAATCCGATAAATCCGCCTTTATAAGGTATTATTATTTTCCTAACCTCTTGTAAAAACCTGTCCGCCACGGTTTTTGAGGCGTCCTCGCCACACCCATGTAAAATCAGTGCGAATTCTTCCCCGTTTCCTACCCTTCCACTTTCTATAGATTCCTCATCTGGCAATCTTGTAATATTATCAAAAACATTATACCTCCTTCTGTCTTTGCCTGCTGCATTTTCTTTCATGGCCGATCTTTGGTCAGCTCTCCTCTCACTCGTTCTAAAAGATTTTTTCAGCAATGCGGCGCATTCGTATATGGCTTTATCCCCCCTCAAATGACCGTACGTTCTGTTAAATTGATGGAAATTATCTATATCCAGCAATACGTAAGAAAACGGAACTCCTTTTTCATTTGCTGTTGAAATTGCATCAGGCAATAAAGTTTTTTCGAAATGTTCTTTGGTAAATAAGCCTGTCTGCTGGTCTATTGCTTGGGGCACAATAGCACTAAAAGCTGCAGTATTCTCTCTGAGAAGCCGCTCTAACCCGGCGCGGGTTTGATCAGGAGCTTGTCTAAATAATTCCGCCAATTCCGAAGGTTGCACATTTCTGTAAGCAGTTAAAAGTCTTAAAAAATCCCTTTCATCCATAATCAAAATGCAATTATCGCCCTTTATAAACTTTTCGTTTCGTTACTATATTAAAGTGGTGAAAGATTTTGTTTAACAACCTTTATAAACAATATTTTGTATCCTGGATTTATTGCCCGTGTAGTTTACCGGATCAGAATGCGAGGTTGCGGAATCTTTGCAGAAACCTTGCGGTCGGGGTTCAATTTGCGGAAAGCGAGCATGCTACCGCATGCAAGTCCCCGCACGGGCATTAATTTTTTAATTATACAAACACTTCATCCTTCGGGAAGCGCAGCTTTGGATTTGGCTTGTCGCTTGCATAGCCTATTGGGCATAAGGCTGTCGGAACTAAATTGCCAGGCAAGCCAAGAATTTTTGTGTATTCTTTCGGGTCAAAACCCTCCATCGGGCACGAGTCAAAGCCGAGCGATTTTGCGCCATTAAGGGCGTTGCCCAATGCAAGAAAAGTCTGCCTTTGCGACCATGACAGTTTCTGCTCCTCGCTCAAGTTCTTCTCAAAGCCTTTCATCATGCCAATATAGCCTTTGATGCTTTCTTTATCGGCGCCATTCTCAACCATAAGCTTTTCAAGCCTGTCAATGTTGCCTGCAATGTCGGTGTCTGCGCAAAAAACAAGAAGATGAGAGCATGTAGGAATCTGCTGCTGGTTCCATGTTGCAGGCTGCAGCCTTTCCTTCAGTTCCTGGTTCTTAACTACAATTATCTTCCAAGGCTGTATGTTAAATGAGGAGGCAGCATTCCTTATTACCTCGAAAAGCTTGCTTATTTTCCCTTCAGGGATTTTTCTGCCGTCAAAAAGCTTTGTAGCGTACCTTTCCTGCACTATTTTTTCGAAATCCATCTGTTTCACCGAAAATTTGGCAGTAACCCCGATATATAAATATATTGGATAATAAATAAGCTTAAATTAACGCAGCTCTTCCCATTTGAAAATGCCAAAATACAAGCTTGTGTGCTTCGATGTGGATGGGATTTTGATAGACAACTTGAAATTCTCATGGCAGGTATTCCACGATTATTTCCAGACTGACAGGCACAGGAGGGAAGATTCAAAAAAGAAGTTCCTCAGCGGGGAAATAACCTATCTTCAATGGGCAGATCATGACATAAACCTGTGGAAGGAAAAAAATGCAAAAAAAGGTGATTTCTTCAGGGCAATAAGCCATCTCAAGCTGATGGAAGGGGCAATTGAAACTTTGAATGAGCTGAAGAGAAAGGGCCTGAAGCTTGCCGTAATATCCGGCTCGTTAAATATAATCCTAGAGAAGTTCATACCCAATTACAATGAATTTTTTGACGATGTGTTCATCAGCAGGATATACTTTGATGAAGATGGCTGCATAAGCAGGGTCGAAGCAACGGAGTTTGACATGGATGCAAAAGCCCTGGCTCTAAAAAAGATTGCTGAAAGGGAAAAATTAAGCCTGAAGGAATGCGTTTTTGTCGGCGATTACCTGAATGACCTCAAAATAATCCAGGAAGCCGGGCTTGGAATTGCATTCAACTGCGAGCATGATGAATTGAAGAAAGCGGCTGATGTAGTTATTGGGAAAAAGGATTTGAGGGAGATTTTGAAATTTATTCTTTAATCAATCCGAAAACCTATGCGCCTTTATACCTTGCTGCATCCATATCCATGAGTAAACACAATAATTATTTAAATCATGTTGCAAAATATGTGTTTCAGAATGGAAATGTTAGCCGATGTGCATACACATTTGGACCACGCCCTGTTGATTAATGAGATAGATGACATAGTTCATAGGGCAGAGAATGCAGGCTTGAAGCGCATCATAACAAACGGCATAAACCCCGAAACAAACAGGTGTCTTCGCCATTCACGAGGTCGGGCTTGACTTCGTGAATGGCGAAGACAACCAGCAGATTGAAGATTTCGGGAAAATGATAGCCCTTGCCGAAGAACTGGAAAAACCAATAGTGGTGCATTCCAGAAAGGCAGAGCAAAAATGCATTGAGATGCTGGAATCGTCAAAAAACAAGAAAATTGTAATGCACTGCTTTTCCGGCAAAAAACTGCTTGTCAAGAGAATCACAGACAACGGCTGGTTTTTGACTGTTCCGACAATTGTTGTCAGGAGCCAGCAGTTCCAAGATATTGCAGGAAATGTCCCGATTTCACAATTGTTCTGCGAGACAGACAGCCCTTACCTGAGCCCTTACAAGGAAAAGCGGAACGAGCCTGCTTTTGTAGCTGAAAGCTACAGAAAGATTGCCGAAATCAAGCAGATGGACATTATTGAAGTTGCCAATAACATTTACATGAACTGGCAGAAAGTGTTTGAGTAAATCATTAGATTTAAATATTTAAATTAAAACATCAAGACAATGAAAAATCTGATAATATTTTTTTCTCTGTTAATGCTGTTATTACCATTAGCTGCCGCTGAGACAAAAATATTTTCAGGCAAGGTTGTAACAGACACAGATAAGGTAATAGACGGCAGTACCTTTAAATTTACTTATGATGAAAACAGCAAAAAAGCATTTGTGCAGACCCCTGCAGGAGGCTTGATTGTTGAGAACGGCGCCTGCAAGCCAAACAATGTATTCAGGGTCTGCCTGAATAGTGCTAATTTCTCCCACAAAAACATAACTACTTACGTTTATTATTATGAAGTAGATGTAACCATATACAAGCTTACAGGAAGCCTTTCAACAAGCAGCAAATCAATATTAAACACATTATTGCAGGGCGAGTCAACTGAGCTGGCTGTAACTATAACAAACCCTACGGAATTTGACATAACGGACATTGTTCTTGATTATGGCATGGCGCCATTTCACGTGATTGAAGCCAAAGGCTGCGAGCTCGATTACAGGCAAATGGCATGGGAAGGCACTCTTAAGCCAAAATATGACAAAACATGCACATCATCAATCACTGCCGAGAGAGAAGGGAAATACAGCTTATCCGGGAATCTAAGCTATTTTAACGGGTTTGAGACAGAGAAAAAGACAACAGACACCGTGGCAATAACGGTTCTTCCAAAACAGCTGAAAATGAGCCAGTTCATTGATAAAAACATTGAAGTAAAAAAGCCTTT
Source organism: Candidatus Woesearchaeota archaeon (assembly GCA_018302185.1). GTDB lineage: Archaea > Nanobdellota > Nanobdellia > Woesearchaeales > UBA10200 > UBA10200. The sequence goes on along the minus strand of JAGVZX010000129.1, from coordinate 4,898 downwards.
TTACTTTAACATATCCCTGCAGAACATTCACTCAAGCGAGGATATAACTTCACTTGCTACAATCATAATTCCGGGCCATGCTGCATTGATTAAGGATACGCCTGCATTTGAAAAAAATGAAAGAGTTCTGAAGAATAGGCTATCAAAGGCATAAGCGATGTGATAGAAAATAGCACTTTTATCGATGCCATAGCCATTCAGCCGGCAAATAAGCCCGTTGAGCCTAAAATAGAAGAGAAAAAATCTAATGAAACGCCGGTTAATCTGACATCAATAAAGGATGAGCAGAGCCCGCAGCCAATAAGCGGAAATAAAACTGAAGCCAAGCTTGATGACAATGAAACAAACAATGCAGCCGAAACAAAAATAGAAAAGCCAACACCATTTTTTTTCAACAGGAAATTTTTATTGATTGGCGCTGTTATTTTTGCAATGCTTTTAACTGCGGTTTTTATCATCTACGGGATGGGAAAAAGGGGTAAGGGCATTATTGATACGCAGCTTGAAGAAAAGGCTTTGAGCGAAATATCAGAGACGCTGGACAAACCAAAAAATTTTTAAGCTGAATGCCCAATGCTGCTGCTATGAAACTGAGCATAGACACCAAAGAGGACTCCCATGATGACATCAAAAAAGTAATCAGGATGCTGCAGAACATTGTCGGCGATTCACAGGAGATTTTTACAAACCATCCCGAAAATCAGGAGAATGTCGCAAGCCCGATTGCAAACATATTTGGCGATGCCAGCACCCCTTCCGAAGCGCCGGAAACAACCCCGGAAGCAGCGCAGCAAGCCCAAGAAACTGCAGAAGGAACACCCCAGTCAACAGACGACTTGTTTGCAGAGCTGTTCAGCGAGGAAGAGCTGAAGAAAATGGACGTCAAAAATGAAAGCGAAGAAGAGGAAGAGTCAGAAGAAGAGATAAAGTCGAAACCAAAGGACAAAAAGTATGGTATAGAGTTCTATTAGACCTCAATAACTTTCCCTTTCTTACCCACATTTATTACTTTCGTCTTGCCAATCATCTCCTCTATGCCTTCTGCCTCATGCACATGGCTGCAAAGCAAAAAGTCCGGCTTGAAAGTGTCAATTGCTTTTTTAACCCCTTCGCTGCCGGGGAATATATTTGAAAATTTCTCCATCAATGAGCCTGAAGGATGGACATGAGTGACTAAAATCTTCTTTTTTGCATCTTTGATTCTCTCATAGCCCTTTTTTATCAGCTCAAAAATCTCGTCCTCGCCAAGCTGGAACAGCCCTATATTCGCCCCGCCGCACCCAAACAAACCGACATCCTTGTACTTAATTGAGTAGCCGTGAAGGTTGGTGGCTCCGTAAAGCTCAGCCAGAAAATCAGCGGTTGCAACCGTCTCATGGTTGCCGGGTATTAATATTACTTTCTTGTGCTTCTTGACAAACGGGCCTATAATTCCCTCTGTTGACGTTTCCGCATATGTCAAATCGCCGCACAGAACAACAACGTCTATGTTCTCTTTTTCCGCCTGCTCGGCAAGCTTCTTTGCCTGCGAAGTATCTCCATGTATGTCTCCGGCTGCAAGAATTCTTAATTTTGATTTTTCCATACACCAAAATAAAGAATGGGCATTTAAAAACTTATCTCTCTATAACCCTTGCATTTTCCGTCAAATCAACTATCCTGCTCGGCGAGCTGTCTTTTTTCCCTTCATACAGCATGAAATCAACCCCACTTTTTATTGCAGGATCCAGGTCTTCCAGTGAAGTCATGTAATCTTCATTGCTCCTGTTGACAGATGTTGTGACTACAGGCATTTCTGCTTCAGCAACAAGCTTCCTTATCCAGTGGTTTGGGATTCTGACGCCTAAAGTTTTTAAGCCGGGATTGACTTCTTTTGCAACGCAGTTATTTTTTAATTTAAAGATTAAAGTATAGGGGCCTGGCAGCTTTCCAAGCCATTCCTCACCTTCTTTTGTGACCATGCAGCTCTCATAAACCCATTCTATGGACGGCGCAATCACAGAAAACGGGTTTGAGGCCCTTGACTTGAGCAGCCTTATTTTTTTGACTGAGTTTGAAAGCTGGGCATTGCATCCAATCCCGTAAATCGTGTCAGTCGGGTAGATGAAGACAGCGCCTCTTGCAACAGCGTCTATAATTGATGGCTTTTCCATCTTGAGCTCGTCAAAATTCAGGATGCGCATAAAATCGGGAAAGAAATCACAGTATATATAGTTTGTGCTGCAAAAATAATAAAAAAATTTATCCCAAATACCCTATCATAAACCCTTCTTCCGAGCTGTTTATTTCATCATCTTCCACATATCCTTCCAGATATTCTATTTTGTAGAAATCCTCTTCCGATTCCTCTTCTTCTTTCATTGCAATCACCTCATTTTACATTTACGCCGCTGAACTGGGCATCAAAGCTTCTTAATTGCCTGTTTGTCCTTATTGTCAGTTCCTTGATTTGCTTCAAGAACAAATCTTCAACAAATTCATTGCTTAATTCCATTTTGGTCACCTTTTTTGTTTTATTGTTTTTATGTGCTGCATAAACTTTATATCCTATTCAACATACTTCCTTTATTGGAAAGTGTCAATTTTCTGGATTGCCGGGTTATCCGGTTTTATTTTTTAGCCGCTTATTTCATCCCTCTTTTTTGAAATATAAAAGCAGGAAAAGGGGTGGAAGAGGAATTGTAAACCAACTCCTTTTTTCCTGCCATCTTATATTGGATTGATTTAGTTTAAATACTTCACACCGGCAGATGTCCAGTGTCCAGTGGTTACCTTCAATATGGAAAATAAACAATAAACTATATAAAAACCAAAAAATACACTTGTTTTATGAAGTGCGCGCATATTATTGCTTTCGGCAGAGTCCAGGGTGTTTTCTTCAGGGACAATACAAGAAAAAAGGCTGTGGAATTGGGGTTGAAAGGGTATGCAAAAAATCTTCCTGACGGAAATGTAGAAATTGTTGCACAGGGTGATGAAGAAAAAATAAATGAACTGATTGAATTCATAAAGAAAGGGCCGGGCATTGCAAAGGTTGAAAATATCAAAGTAAAACACAAAGAGCCAGAAAACTTTAAAAACTTTGAAGTCATACGCTGATTATGAAATTAAGCTATATCCCTTTTGTTCTGCTTTTTATCTTGTTAGCCTCATGCACGCAGCAGGTTCCCAAGAATGTGCAAGAAAACCAGAACAATGTGAGAAATGTCGAGATTCTAAAAAATGGAAATACTTCTGGAATTGAAGCAACAGAAACTGATTATGGCCCTGCTGTCGGCTTTCTTGCTGAACCAAAAAAAGACGGAATATACCCTGCAGTTGTGATGGTGCATGAGTGGTGGGGACTGAATGACAACATAAAAGAAATGGCAAGAAGCCTTGCAGCAGAGGGGTATGTTGTGCTGGCAGTTGACTTGTTCAATGGGAAAGTCGCCAGGAATTCAAGCGAGGCTGGGCAATTGACCGGAGAGATCAGGAAGAACAACACCGGTGCAATACAAAACATGAAGGCTGCCGTCGGATACCTGAAAAACAAGGGCAATGTTGATGACAATAAAATAGCTTCAATGGGGTGGTGCTTTGGAGGCGCCATGTCATTGCAGCTGGCTCTGAACGAGAAGCTTGCGGCAACTGTGGTTTATTACGGAAATCTAGAAACAAATGCCTCAAAATTGTCGGTTATCAAATGGCCTGTGCTGGGGATTTTTGGCAGCCTTGACACTTCAATACCGGTTGATATTGTAAAGAAGTTTGAGACTGCATTGAATGAGCTCGGCATAGAGAATGAAATCAAAATTTATGAAGGAGTCGGGCACGCGTTCGCAAACCCAAGCGGAATGAATTATGCCCCTGAAGAAACAAAGGATGCTTGGAAGAAGACGTTGGGTTTTTTGGAGAGGAATTTGAAAAAAAATAAGAATGAAACAGAGCAATCTAAACAAAAAATCTTAACTTCAATACCAGATGAATGGAAAATTTGTGAGGGGGATTCAGATTGTGTCGAAACACAAAGCGGACGATGCCCCTGTTCGAGCAGTGGCGGCCAAACTGCTATAAATAAAAAATATCTAGATTTATGGCTTCAAAATTTAGAAAAACTTGGTCCCACTGAGTGTTTAGCAAGAGAGGTATGTTTTAAAGCAACTCCAAAATGTATTGATAAGAAATGCAAATTGGTTCCAAATCAGTAAATTAATGTAACAAATATCTATTCAAAATCAAAACTCCGTCAGCTTTTTCTCGGAATTATGCCTGATGATTGTGGTGTTGCCTTCATTGCCGCCTGCAGTTTTCTCAACAAGTATGAAATTGTTCTTGCTTAAGTACTCTATTTTCCTCTGGAACGACTTGTATACAAGGTTTCCGCCGTTGTCCTGGTAGATTTTGAATAAATCTCCAATCTTTTTCCCGGAATTGTCCTTTATCAAGTCCACAATCAGCTGCTCGTCTGATGCCAAATCGCTTGTTTTTTTGATGGTGAAATTGTTTATCTTGCCCAATGCAGCCTGCGCATGCTCCGGCAGTATCTTTCTTGAGGATTTGCCTTCTGCAATCAACCCGGATTCCTTCATCAGATGAAGCCCCGTCCTCATGTCCTGCAGATCAGCTGTTTTCCTTGCAATCAATTCAAAAGCGCCTTCATCCCAGGCATTTGGGTGGAAAGCAGCATCCATCCTCTGCTTCAGGATTCCTTTTGTCTCTTCGTAATTATACGGCTTAAACTCTGTGACTTCCGGCATCAGCCTTGACTTTATTCTTTCGTCCAAATCCATGACCCAGTCCCTGTGATTGGCTATCAGAATTATTGTTTTTTTGTAAATCTCCTCAAGAATCATGTACATGAAATCCAGGTCCTCAAGCTTGTCAGCCTCGTCAAAGACAAAGACAGCTGATTTCTT
>JAGVZX010000128.1 GCA_018302185.1 Candidatus Woesearchaeota archaeon | reverse complement strand
ACAGGATATAAATCTGATACTAGGAGAGTACTCTCCTAGTATCAGATTTATATCCTGTGCGTAGAGGAGGAGTAGCTCTTTTATGCTCTATACCTGTGTTCGTCGGCAGTCGCCGTCGTTTATTAACTGTTAACATACCTTCAGCACAATCCTAAGGTTGCCTTGTGTTGTCGGTAGGGTAAATTCCTGCGGTCTTCCTTCATCTTCCATCGTGCAGGGTATGTCACCAGTTATTCCTGCAGTCCATGGCAATGGAGGATAGTTATCAAAATTTGCTGAAAATACATAAGGCACTCTCCAGACATTTAATGTATTGTTAAGTATAGTAGTTATTGTCTGGTTTAGAATAAAGCAAGAATCATATAAATCGCCTGATGAAACTTTACTACCATCGTTATCGCAATCTATTTCCGGTTCTGTAGGATTAGGAGGATTATACTGCCCACAGTCTTTGAACAATGCTGCCATGTCTGCATTATTGCATTCTGGGATATTAGTCTTGAGCATTGCATTTAAGCTATTTGATGACAGTTCTGCCTGCAAAAATGACTTCTTGACATCGCTTGGCTTTTTGAGTATTACATACTGTATTGCGAACAGCAACCCTACAGAAAAGAGTATTATGATTATAACTATCCCCATTATCTCCATCTGTGATCTTCTTTGCACATTATTTTTTAACATTTTTTACTTCCGTCAGTTTTTGAATTTATCCATATATTAAATTATTTATCATATGTACCTACCTCTAGCACCCCAAATGAATATTGGTTGGTTGTTGCATTGAATAAGGTAATTGGAATGTAAATTGGAATATAATTGAATGTTATCTCTTCAATACTAGCTGCTTGAGCAAGGTTTGGCTGGTTATCATAGACTTCTATGATACCATTGCCTGGATATTTCTCTTCAATAGCCACTCTGCTGTACCCTAAGATCTCAAAATAATATCTCTGAGTGTTAAGGTCTTTGGTCTTCAAAGCTGTTTCTTCCACCCTTAATAAGTCAAAGCAGTCCTGCACTGGGACATTTTCTTCCGAACAGCGAACTTCAGGCAATGCTGCAACAACCTTAGCCAATTTAACAGCCTGCTGCTGGACATACTTTTCTATGTCTAAACTGAGCAACATGAAGAAGATTATCATTACAGCCACATTCTCCATCATCTTCATCTGGGCTTTTCTGGATTTTGTAATTAGTTTGTTTTTAATTAGATTTTTTTTAGGCATTTTTGAGTTGATTATTTTTTCTTTGTTATTAGTTTTTTAGTGATTTGTCTTTTGTCATTTTGTTATATTAGTAAAATAATTCTTTTCTTATTAATAGATTAATGGGCATGAATTGTCCTGTGCTTTTTTGTTTACGCTGACTAATGCCAGTACGTCATCATAAGGATTGCAATTTGCCAGATCGCCTTTGCAATTTTCGATAGTAGCGCTTAAACATGGAAGAGGATTGGCTGTTTGACAACTGCCTAGATTGCCTAATTGTATAGGATCAGTTACTTCATACATCCCCTCTACGCAATTTCTCTGTTTTAGAGGATTACCATCTTGCTTAGTTGCTGTTATAATCTGCTGTACTCTCCTATCATAGATTGACGTGATATAAGAATGCCTTTTCAATGCTCTTTTAAGCATGCATTCATAAATATCTGTATTGTCAGTTATTATTGCACCGAGTAATGTAGGATATCTTTTTTCAGTCACAAAGTCTGGATTATAGTCGATGTATTTGAATGTGCTTGCATCTTCTGTAGTTCGCGCATAGTTAAAGTCATATGCATTATTTGTTTGATCTTTTGAATATATGCTAAATACAGCTTCTCCTGACTCTTTATTAGTAGAAGGGATTATATTAAGAAAACTTATATCTTTTCCGTCAAAAGAATCGTGTATAGGGCATGTGTTAGGAGAATTCACACATGCTGATGCAGGGCTTAATGCTGCAATAAATTTTGTCTTATAGCTGTTCGTGTATTGTATAGTCGTGCCATCTGCAAATATACTGAACTCATATATCTCCTTGTTGACATCTTTAGGCAATAAGTTATATATCTCCTCTATAAATTCCTTTGTTGAGCTGTCATATACAAATATATATCTCATCTCTTTTGGGATGAGATAGAGAAAATCCACTATTTTATATGGCATATTCCATTCTAAGCTCCATGTGACAAGCTGCTTGCCCTGTAATCTGTCTGGCACAAATATTATTCTTGTCTGGCCTAATCCCTTGTTGATGCCAGAATCAAATTCACCAACATAATAATTATCACAGTCAAAATCAACCTCAAGGTCAGGGGTATTTATCAGGTTTGCAGTTCCTGATGCGACCTGAGAGCTTGTAAATATCGTATCCAGGCTTTCTCTGATATTGATATTTAGTTTAGTAGTTGAGACGGTTTTCTGTTTTGTTATCAATCCTATAAAGAAGATCAATATGATGCCACCTACAATGATAATGAAAATCCAGTTTATCTGTATTTCCACATCTGCTTTCTTATGCAGCCTTTTCTTGAAATTCTTAAACATGAGTATGAAAGATAAAAGATTGTAAGATTAACTGATCAGCAATATTGATTATTATATTTTTATTTGATGCATGATACAAAAACCTTATCGCCTTTGCCTTTAAGCTTGAACTTTACTTTGCCGTTTTTCACAGGCACGCATAATAGATAACCAGTATCAGCTGAGCCTTCCTTGCCGTCTCCTGTGCATTTGTCAGGAGCAGTATCTGAATCTGAAGGTGTTATGTCTAATGAAACTTTGCCAACATAGAACTGCTCAACAAAGATGCCTTTTACCAAGAAGAGATTTTTTTTCTCTTCGACGCCTTCCCATAAGATAGGGTTATAATTGACAAAATCACCTGAAGTTAGTTTAGTTGAATGGTCTAAGTTAACGATGCACATCTCATCATATCCTGAAGGCACATCAAAATCAACTGCTTTAATAGTATTGAAACTTGAGCTAACCTGCTTAAATGTAGTTTCCGCTTCTGTCTTGAATTTTATCAATGCAACTTCATCGCTTCTCGATGCAAAATTCTTTATTGCCTTATATCCGAAGACGATTACCATGCCTACTACAACTAATGCGATGATATAGACGAATATCTGTGATGCTACTTCTCCTTTTCTGCTGCGTTTTCTGTTGTCAAAAAGTTTTGATTGTGTCATTTTTATCTGTTGATTTGATAATATTTTAATGTAGGATTATATTAAAGTTGTGATTAGTTGTTTATCTTGTTTGGTAATATCTTATCTTGATCATCTCTTGCCTGCAAGCATCTTCAGATAATCTATGCTTGTTTTTCTAGCTCTCAGTTTAGACAGTTCCTTGATGCCGTCATCGACAGGCTTTCCTTCTGAGAGATTGCTTAATTTAGTGAAAGCTGCTGCCTCCCTGCTTGTCTCAGGCACAAGCTTTTTAGGCAGGTCTTTGAAGACATCTTTCTTATCTACATCCTGCTGGCCTTGCATCAGTGAAGAGAGGTTGGTGAATGCCTCTGCTTTCTGGTTATTTTTCCTGTTCATAGATGCAAGCTCACTGAATATCTTTACGGCCTGTTTTTCCTGCTTTCCGTCCTTGATAATCTTCTCAATATCTATTTTGTGGAGGGTATATCTTTTCAGTTGCTGCAATGGAAGCTTTTTTTTAGTTAAGTTTTCCAGCATAGCGCCAGAGCCAGCAGGCAGCATCTCTTTTAACTTGGATATTGGAGCAGTTACCATATCTTTTATGCTCTTATCCTTGCCTGCTGACTTAGTCATGGATTTAAGTTTTGAGATAGCAGTATTTGACTTTGCTAATTCCTGCACCTGATTATATTCCGATGATTTTTTATCTTGTGTTTTTACAGGGATCCTCATTTCTTTAGCTGCTGGACATTTAACGCCCTGTTCTTTGGCTTTAGCAGAGGCTTCATCTGGCAGAATGATATTCCTGATCGATGCGCTGGCTTTCTTGGCCGGATGGATAAGATAAGTGTGCGCTAATCCTTTTGATGCATCTCCTATGGCACCAACGGCTTCCATCCTTTGTTTTCTTCTTGATGGCATCTCGATCTTTTTGATCTCTTGATTTTCTTTGGATGATTCTCCATCTCCAAACCCAGAAAATGCCCTCCCTAGCTCCTTTGTCCTTCCTTGTTTTCTTTCGTCCTTAATCTTTTGCAAAGCAGCTTTTCTTTTTTCCTCTGCTGTAGCCTGTTTTTTTACAAATATCTGCCTATGCTGAGCTCCTGCTTTTGATCCCTGAGATAAACTTGCTTTTGCGCTTTGAGGATAGTCTAAAGAGCCAAGCTTATATTCCTTTGATTTTTTTTTGCCAAGGCCTGAAGAGCTTAGAGATTCTTTTAGGATAAATCTCTTATATGCAAGATATCCTGTTCCTGCTGATAAAAAGAGAATCCCGAGCACCAGCAGAACATACTGCAGCATCAAAGATGCTGGCTTATCTTCAGCATCGCAGGGACTTGTCTCTTCTTCTTTTTCTTTCCCATCTATATAGCCATCTTCATCTGTGTCTGCATCATTTGGATCCAGTTCAAGCTCGCAGTTTTCATATTCGCATTCTTCAAGATTTGTCAATCCATCATCATCATTATCCTCTTCAGCATCATCTGCATTTTCGCTGTCCAGCCCGAATTTTTTTTCGCATTCATTTGACATACCATCCTGGTCTTTGTCTAGGTCTTTTTTTGAGCATCCTGTCTGCGGATTTACCGTATCTCCAGATGCAGTCTCAGGGCATTTATCAAGAGTATCTGGCACTCCGTCGCCATCTTTATCAGGTATCTGCCCTGCGTCTACATCTGAAACTAGAGGGTCTGTTCCCTGCCTATATTCTTGCAGATTGTTAGCTCCATCTAGGTCTGGATTTTTTGATGCATCGCTTGCATCATTGATATCAAATTTATATTTCATCTCCCAATAATCTGGCATGCCATCATTATCGCTATCTTTGATGCATCCGGAAGAATTTATCGTCTGCGCATCGATAGCTTCCTGTATTGTCTCTGGGCAGATATCTTTGTCGTTTGATATTCCGTCATCGTCATCATCTTTCTGGCTTGGAGCGCATCCTGTCTGGTCTGCTCTCTCTGATTTTGCAGTGTTTGGGCACTTATCTATGCCGTCAGGGATTCCATCTCCGTCTGAATCTAAGTTGAGAGTTATTTTTTGCTCGCCTTGATGCGTATTTCCTGCATTATCACTAACTTTCCAGCAGAATATTGCTGTATTAGTTACTTTAACTGCTGCTGTATATTTTTGGGAAGCGCTGCAGGTTGTACTTGGGCCTGTAGCGCCATATAAGAAGCTTTCAGAATTGCATCCTGAGCCGCCTAGATCTTGGCAGGTAAGAGTTATAAATGCTGCGCCATCTCTGAACTCTTTAGTGATATTGCTTTTAGGAGGCACTCTCTCCAGGCATTCTTTTGCAAATGGATCTGATAATTTTATCTCCTGGCTTGTCTTGCCCGTCATATCAATATTTCCTGCGCTGTCTTTGCCCGCAACTGTAATCGTATATTTTGTATTTGCAGTGATGTTTGGAGAATCATATTTGCCTACATCTATCCTGGCTTCTTTTTTCGTAGTTTCTTTCCAGCTGAACAGCTCAGCATTATTTGCATTTATCTTATATAAGAAACCAGTGATGGTGGAGATTGCATCTTTAGCTGTCCATTTGATGTCAAGCTCGTTTAGCATGCAGGTGTTTACTGAACTAAAGTTAAGTATCTCCGGAGCCTGGATGTCATAGATTAATGTTAATGCCTGCTCTTTGGACAGCTTGCTGCCTCCTGATTTTCTAAATTCGCAGTTGACCGTAAAATTGTATTTTCCCTGAGAGCTTATCCCAGGTATGCTGTCTAAGTTATGTATCAGGGAATTATTGCCGG
>JAGVZX010000127.1 GCA_018302185.1 Candidatus Woesearchaeota archaeon | reverse complement strand
ATACTCTATGCCATCATTCGCTGAATATGCATTCCAAGGGATAAAGAAACATCCAGAGATATTCTCTGCATTGGAAGAATTCGAAAGAACAAAAAAAATACCTAAATTTACCTACAGGAAAAGGATAGATGTAACCATAAATGAGCAGATATTGGCTGCATTTAAAAAATTCTGTGTACTGCATAACCTAAACATGAGCAGAGTGATTGAGAATTACATGAAACAGGAATTAACCAAAGAAAATAAGTGATAACCTCTTAATTAAAATGTCTCTAATACTCCACAACCTTCTTCGCAGCAGCTTTCTCCTCTTCAGTAAGCTCTTCATGATCATCTTGCCCAAAGCTTAAGTTTCCTAGTATAGGTATTCCTTTGAATATTCCTGCAAAAGTCTTTTTAGGGACAGCTGCTGTACTGTTGCCAAGGTTATTTACTCCAGTACCAATGTTATTACTATTATTGTAATTATTAACAGCACCGATGCCACCTACATTATTTTGGTTATTATTACTATTATTTGCACTTCCAAAAACACTGAATATATCAGGGGGTGACGATGTTTGGCTAGGAACATTTGTTGTACTGCCTAAATTATTTCCAACAGAATTATTATTGCTTAATACATTATTACTAGAATTACTGTTGCCAGCACTAGTATTTGCACTGCTCTCATCTCCGAATATATTGATAAATGGCATCGGCTGTTCCTGAGTTTGTGGAGTGCTTGCATTGCTTCCGACTGAATTATTATTGCTTAAACTATTACTACTATTCGTACTAGCAGATGCAACTGTATTTACTACATTTTGCTCACTTAAACCTATGTTATTGCTCTCTGCTCCAAAAAATCCGCCTTCACTTACAGGCTCTGGAAAAACACCACTTGAATTGCCAATGACGCTACTTTCACTGCTATTCAAATAATTACTAAGAAGCGCAACTACCTTCCTGATATCCTCTTTTGAGTCTTGAGAAGTGTCTATTGTTATTTTCATGGCAGTGTCTGTTCTATCAGTAGATAATACTCTAGGGTATTAATAATTTTTGGTAATTTTTAGAGAGAATATTTATATACAATTAATCAATTTGGATGAGTTATGGCAAAAAACAAAAATAAAAAACCTAAGGCAAAAAGTATCCAAAAAACAACAGCAAAATTGGGCATAAGCTTAGGTTTCATAGGCACAGGCAAGATGGCAACTGCATTGATCAAAAGTATTCTTAGCTCTAAGCTTCTCACATCACAAGACATATTTTGCAGCGATGTAAAAAAAGAGAACTTAGATGCAGCACACTTACAGTTCAATATTAACCTTTCAGACAACTTAGGAGTTTGCAGCCAAGCAGAAATCATATTCCTTTGCGTCAAGCCACAAGATATGGTTGAACTATTGAAAGAGATCTCTAAAGAGACAAAAAATAAGCTAGTTGTTTCAATCGCAGCAGGAATAACAATTGCAACATTAGAGCAACATCTTCCAAATGCAAAGATCATAAGAGTCATGCCCAACACCCCTTGTTTAGTAGGTGAGATGGCAGCTGTCTACTCATTAGGAAAAAAAGCTACTACACAGGATAAAGAAAATTTATTGCAAATCCTAAATGCAGGTGGCAAAGCCTTTGAATTAAAGGAAGAACTGATCGCATCAGCTACTGCTGTTTCAGGCTGTGGTCCAGCATTTTTCGCATATTTTATAGATGGTTTTGTAAAAGCAGCAATCAAGCAAGGCTTATCACCAGATATAGCTTTACAATTAGCAGAACAGACATGTTTAGGCACTGGCAAATTATTATTAGAAACAAAGATGCAGCCTACTGAACTGATCAAGATGGTAGCTTCCCCAAATGGAGTTACAGAAGCTGCATTGAAAGTGTTTGAACAAAAGAATGTCAAAGGCATATTAGACGAAACAATCCATGCAGCTATTAAGCGCGCAGATGAATTAGCAAAAGGGAAATAAAAAAGAATAAAAATAAATCACTAAATGCCTAAAAAACGGTTGCGACGGCCAAATTTTTTGCGAGCACGAATTTGGTTAACTATGCCAAGTTGCGACGGGCAGTGCCAACCATTAACTAAACTATAATCACATAATATAATTTACCTTATGTCACAGCTACTTTACTAAGCGTAGAGGAGGAGCAACTCTTTGATGATCTAAGCAAGTGCTCGCAGGCGGTCGCAACCGTTTTAGAACTATAATAATTAAGTCAATTTACAAATAAAATTATGTGATAGAAAGATGCAATCAAAACTACAAAAGGAAATAGAAAAATTAGCAAAGCAAGCTAGAGATGCTTCCTACAAGCTTGCAACCCTCTCGATAGAGCAGAGAAATAAAGTTCTCTCAGAAATAGCTTTGCTGCTAGACAAAAACCGTTCTCAAATACTTGAAGAAAATAAAAAAGACATTGAAGCAGCGAAAAAGAATAAGCTATCTGCAGCATTTATTGATCGTCTTACATTGACAGACAATTACGTTGATAGCATGATTTCTGGTGTAAAGCAAATAATTGCATTGGATGATCCTCTCAACAGAATATTAGAAGAACGAACATTAAAAAATGCTCTTTTGCTGAAAAAAGTCAGCGTACCATTAGGAGTCATTCTAATGATTTACGAATCTCGTCCAAATGTCACTATAGATGCTGCTTCACTTGCTTTAAAATCAGGCAACTCAATAATACTAAGAGGTGGCAGTGATGCGCTAAACTCAAACAAGATATTAGCAGGCATAATAACTGCAGCATTAGAAAAATTAAGGATCCATAAAAACACTGTCCAATTAGTCACAAACCCAGACAGGGAAGCGGTTAACATTTTACTTGAACAAGAGAAATACATTGATGTAGTAATTCCTCGAGGAGGATATGGCTTGATCAAAGCGATTGCAGAGCATTCAAAGATTCCTGTAATCAAGCATTATCAAGGAATCTGCCATACTTATGTTGATGATGAGGCAGATTTAGCTTTAGCAGAAAAAGTTTGCTTAAACGCAAAATGTCAGCGTCCAGGAACATGCAATGCCATGGAATGTCTTGTTGTAAATGAAAAGATTGCAGGCAAATTCCTTCCAACCCTTCTAAAAAGATACCAAGATGAAGGTGTAAAGATATTTGGCGATGAAAAAACTTTAGAGATTGCAGAAAAGCACTCTCTTGAAATAGAGCGCGCAAGGGAAGAGCATTATGACACAGAATTTTTAGACTTGATAATTGCAGTCAAGGTAGTTGACTCTTTGCAAGAAGCTATTGACTTCATAAATGCGCATAGCACAAAGCACTCAGAAGCGATAATCAGCAAAAACCAGAAGAAAATAAAAGAATTTATGGACAACATAGATGCAAGCGCAGTATTTGCTAATACATCAACAAGATTCAATGATGGGTTTGAGTTTGGCTTAGGCGCAGAAATTGGAATCTCAACTGACAAATTGCATGCTCGTGGTCCAGTTGGATTAAAGGAATTGACAACCTACAAATATTTAGTATTTGGGAATGGACAGTTAAGAGCATAGCTAATAATATTATATCGTGATAACTAAAAATAATTTAAACATATAAAAACTATAATGCGCAACTTACAAAACTCAAGGATAATCGTAGTTAAGATAGGCACTCAGACCATTACTAAAGAAGATGGCAGTGCAGACTTAGATTTTCTTAGAGATATCTCAAAACAGATAGCAGAATTAAAGGACAAGAAGAAATGCAATGTTGTGATTGTAACATCTGGAGCCATTGGCTTAGGTGTAAAAGAGCTTGCATTAAAGCAGAAACCAAGAGATATTGCTTTAAGGCAGGCAACTGCTTCCATTGGCCAGACAATCCTTATGCAATCATGGAGAGATGCATTCTCAGAAGAAAATATCAAGGTTGCTCAGCTTTTGCTGACTTACGACACTTTCACAGACAGGCAATCTTATCTTAATCTAAAGAATGCATTGACACAGTTGTTTGTTCTGGATGTAGTTCCAATAATCAATGAGAATGACTCAATAAGCATAGCAGAGATAGACGCAAGTTTTGGAGATAATGATAGGTTATCTGCAATAGTTGCCAGCAAGATAGAAGCAGATCTTCTAATACTGTTATCAACCATCTCAGGTTTGTATGACAAAAATCCAAAAGAGCACAAGAATGCAAAAATAATTTCAGAAGTGTTAAGTGTTACAGATGAGATCCTAAAAACTGCAGGCAAATCCTCTGGCTTAGGTTCAGGTGGCATGAAAACAAAGCTCGATGCAGCAAAATTATGCAATAATGCCGGCATAGTTATGGTAATTGCCAATGGTAAAGAGAAAAATGTACTGCCAAGAATAATAAATAATGAAGAGCTTGGCACAATTTTCTATCCATCAAAAAAAATTCCTGACAAAAAGCGTTGGATCATGTTTGCACCTGCTGCTGGAAAGCTGATAGTGGATGACTGCGTACAAGACTTATTAAATGCAGGCAAAAATCTACTGCCTGCTGGCATAAACACAGTTCTTGGTGATTTCAACAAGAATGATGTGGTTGACTTAGTTTACAAAGACAAGACATTTGCAAAAGCCATAGTTGATTACGATAGCGCAACATTAGACAAGATCAAAAAGCAGTCTGGCCACAAGAATGCAGTCAAGAGGGAGAATTTGGTTATACTGTAATCACTCAAACAATCTCTTATAATTCAGAAAGATATTATTTGCGCATTCCTCTACTGTAAAACTTTTAAGTTCAGCAATTGTCTTTATGCTCTGCGCAATATACACAGGCTCATTTCTCTCTCCTTTGACAGGTCCTAAGCAAATGCAAGAAAGTGGATATGCACTGTTATTCCGACTCTTTTTACTATTTCTTTAAAATGCATATTATAGACAACGCTTGTTGGGATAGAAAAATGAAAGCCTAGGTCAGCAGCTCTTTTGACAAGCTTCATGTTGCCGGAAAAACAGTGCATATCCACTTTCTTGCATTTGCTGCTCTCAAGCATATCAATAACTTCTTTCTCTGCATCCCTTGAATGCACGATCAATGGCTTTTTTATTTTCTCAGCCAGCTCAATTATTTTCTGAAAAGTTTTCTTTTGCGACTCAAGCTTTCCTTTTACATGGAAATCATCCAATCCGACTTCTCCTAATGCAATAATCTGATCTTTCTGTTTGCCGATAAACTCAAGCTCTTCATTAACATCAAACTTATTGCCTCTTAATGGATATTCCCCTTCTTCAATCTCTTTATTTAATGCATCAATAGGATAGATGCCTAACGCAACCTTAACTATATCATATTTCTTAGCCATCTCTAAGCTTAGTCTGTTTGTCTCTGGATTTACTCCATTCTGAATAATCACACGAACGCCAGCTTTTTTAGCTCGAGAAATAACAGCATCTAACTCATCTCCAAACCAGCTATGGTCTAAGTGTGCATGGACGTCTACCAGCATTAAATTGCTTGATGGATCTGATTCATCTGTATAAGCCTTAGTTATCATAATCAAAGAAATTATACCTGTCTATAAATTGTTTTCTATAGAATCATGCTTCATGCATAACAACCAATGACTGAGTACGGTCTACTCCAAGTATTTTCTGAAACTTTTTAAGCAAAAATGTATCAAACTCTTCTACATCTTTCATCCTGACTTTTACGACAATATCAGTCACTCCAGTTACAACATCAACGCTTACAACTTCTGGAATATGTGATAATTCTTTTGCAAGCTGGTGCTGATCTTTTTTTAGTTCTTTCAGCAATTTATAATCGCAAGAGATCAAAATAATCGCAGAAAAAGCTTTACCTATTTTTTTATTATCTAATTCGATTGTAAATTTCTTTATGGTCCCTTCCTGTTTAAGTTTTTTTATTCTCTTGTGTACGGTTGTTATAGGTATTCTGGTTTTCTTAGAAATCTCTCTGGTTGTTAAGCTGCTATCTTCGCTCAAGCATTCTATAATTTGTTCATCTTTCTTGTCCATATACGAACATTTGTTCCATTTTATATATAAATATTTCTATTTTTTGCATAATTTTCCTCTTTTTTAGGAATATACTTATATACTTGTTACTATGTTCTAGAAGTAAACTCTCTAAATGCGACATTTGTAATTTTTGGAGGATATAATATGACGAATAAAGATGCTACTCTAGCTTTAGAACAAAAAGTTAAGCTTGCAAACGAAATACATGCAAAAAATTTAGCAACAGTTAGAAAATATTCATCCGAAAGAGACTTGCCTGAAATAGTCCAAGATCAAATTGCAGCAATTCCAGATAATACAGCTAAAAAAAGGGTTTTGATATTATATTATGGCGGAACACTTGGGATGACTTATGAAGAAAGGCATGGCAGCAGGGTACTGGTGCCTACTGACGATACTAAGAAGCTTCTTTTGCCGATACAAAATAAGAGATTTGAGGATGGTAAAACATTAGAAGAAAAAATGCATCTGGTATGGTTGTCTGCTTTAGACAAACCGATAGACTCTACAAATGCGCGCTTTCCACATTGGCTTAGCATGGCTAATATTATAACGCTTCTTTATGATGAATTTGACGGATTTGTGATTGCAGGCGGCACAGATACGCATAATTATCTTTTAGCAGCAATGGCCTTAATATTTCGCAATATAGGGAAGCCAATAATAGGCACAGGCGCTCAGCTGCCTATTGAACATTGGGGAGAAGATGCATCTAATAATTTAAGTTTTGCTTTATCTGCTGCACTTTCTGATCTTAGCGGAGTATATTCTGCATTTTATAATGATTTAAGAGATGGCAGGCGTATTTTTAAAGTCAAGGATAAGGATCCTGATGCATTTGCCTCTCCAGATGCCTATAAAGTTGGGCGCTTTACAAGTTCACAATTAAATCTATTTGGAAATTATCTAAAAAGAAATTATTCTATTAATGGAGGTAATTTAACTGTTCAAAGAGATTTTCATGATGGTA
>JAGVZX010000125.1 GCA_018302185.1 Candidatus Woesearchaeota archaeon | reverse complement strand
ACTGGGCAATTCTTTGCTGCAATGCAGACAATGCTTCCATATTTATTCTTCCCGCAGAATCTGTGGGGATAGCTATTATCTTTAATTTTTTATATTTTGTCAGCAATTGATATGGTGGGTAGAAAGGAGTTGTTACAATCACATAATCTCCTTCATTGAAATGGTCGCTTTTGAAAAATGTATCTATTCCTTGTGAAACTCCCTGTGTCACAAGGAATCTTTTATAAGCCAGGGCTTCATCTGCCATTGAAACTTTCTTCTCTAATCCAGGCTCTACATCCTTCAGGACATCTTTGAAATATAACTTCACAGAATCCAGTCCTGTTATATCTCCATATCTTATGCCTCGTAGGTCACCTAGTATGCCTTTCAGCAAATCTGCACCGAATCTGCTTCGCTCGCTGTCAAGGACATTGGAACTTGTGACAAGATGGTCTATGACAGTATGAAGATTTGCAGCTCTTGTCTCTGCATCGGGCCTTAGCCCAAATAATCTGCTTCCTGCAGAATCAATAGCCAGCTTTGCGATATCAATGATCTTTCCTGGAAAACTTCCATCTCTTGCAGAAAGCCTAGAATGCTCTTTAGCAGAAGAATATGCTTGTTGGATAATGTCTTCAATATCCTTAGCATCTTTAGCATCTTTTACTTGTTTCCTCAGTTCACTGTCATGTGCAATGTAAGCAGCTGCCTCTGATACATACGTAAATATCTGCTCACTTTCTAGAGAAGGAGAAGAGAAGATAGGATGAGGAGAGCCACGGGAAAGATCAACCATATCATCTTCTCCAACACTGATCTCTGCATATTTTCTCAGCTCTTTCAGGATTCTAAATGGATCTATCTTAAGTATCCTTTCTCTTAGCTTATTCCTGCTCATCTTCAGCCCTGGTATGGTAGGGCCATTGTTCAGAATAGCATCACCAATATCTTTAGCTGCAATAATACTCATTTTACAATCTAAGATAAATGGTTGTTTTTTAAATGTTTTGAAATTTGTATTAAAAACAAGCTAAATGAGAACGATAATCAATTTCTTTATTTATCCCCTATTTATTCTGAAAAAGAAGAGCTCATGCAGAATTAAAACCAAATAAAAATTAAGAAAATATCTCTTATTCATCCCCTCTCGATCTCATGCTCATCTTCCATGTCATATTCAGTATGCCTGTGATGGATATCATGGCTTCCTGGATGCTTGTGTGCAATAAGCCTGTTGTGCAGATGCTTATGATATTTTTTATTCAGATTCTCCTTTATCTTCTCATGCGGATAATAATATAATGCCAAGAGGAATAGCATGCCTATGGCAACAGTTGTCCATATCAGGTTATTGCCTTCAAACAATCTTGAGAATAAGCTTCCTTTCTTAGTCACAGATAATTTATCTGAGGATACGCTTTCGGCAGATTTTTTTTGATCGTCTGCTGCTTGTTTTTGCTTATCATCCTGCTGTTTTACTTCCGGCTCTTTAGGCTTTTCTACAGCCTTTTCAGCTTTAACTGCATTGGAGACTATCGCAAAATAGCTGAATCCTGGGGTTTCTGCAGAATATGTGACAGCATCTACATCACTGCTGGCTACTTTTGTAGGAAGCTGCGTCCATGCATCTGAAGCATACCTTGATAATGCAACATCAGATTCCTTGAATCCGTTTGCGTTAAGCCAGTATCTTGTAACTTTAAATGTTATAGTAGCTTTGTTCATGTCTGTTGATTTTAAATTCTTTGGTGCAATCTCAAGATATTGGTAAACTTTTTCTGCTGCAGGCATTACAGTCGGCTTGTCTTTTAAGCTGGAAACTTTTATCTCAACATTGGCAAGTGATTTAGCTGCTTCAAACTTTATCTCGCTGATAGCAATCTCTGGCTTATCTATTGAAGCTATAGGAGTAGCTCCCTGCTCTATCTTTGCAAAAGTGTGCGTCTTAAATGATGCAATATTCTTTTGAGAAGTGTCTGCAACTATAACTGCAGCTGCTCCACCTCCTCCGCCTCCTCCACCACTAGAGCTAGATGAAGAACCTGAACTGCAGCCAGAACTGCAGGTTATCGTGCCTGTATCTGTATCTGTCTTTGTTCCTGTGCGATCTGGCGTGCTTGTAACTTTTCCGGCTACAGAATAAACGCAATGCCCGTCTGTCATCCCGTTTGTGGTTGCAGCAACCTGCTGGCTTCCTATCGTGCAGCCTCCACTGGTGACAGTGAATTTGAGCTCAGTATTTACATTTCCGCCGACAGTTGCCTGTCCGGTAACATCTACACTTGCAGATGCTGCAGCAGAGCTAGCTGCGCTGCTTTCAGTTGTAAGCACATCAACAACATTGACGGTCACAGTATTATCTGCAACATATGTATCTGTCACATCATCAAGCATGATCCTTGCAAACCCATTGACTCCTGATTTTTTCCCTTTCAATCCTGTAAAGACCACAGATGTCGAGGCTCCTGAATCAACATTTGTGTTGACTGTATTTGGATAACTGGAGCTTTCAAGCCAGCTGGTCGCATCTGGAAACAGTGTTGCAGTAGTTAAGCTTCCTGTAGCATCTCCGCTGTTCTGCACAGTCGTAGTGCATGAAAACTGCTCACTTATCGCAACCTCATCAGGAGAGCAAGAAAACGCAGTCACAGCAAAATTTGCTGCTGCGTATGAATTAGGGATAAGGATCAATATTATGGCGATTGAAATCGGTATGATCATATTTAAATTATTCTTATGCTCTTTTCTATAAAATGATTGTTTCATTACCTATCACCTGTATTTTTTATTTTTCACTAAACTTTATCTTTCTAAAGCGGCAGTGTCCGCGCCGGCGAGCACTCGTTTAAGTCAGTAGAAGAGTTGCTCCTCCTCTACGTTGTGTAAAGTAAATGTGACATTGAGTAAATTATTTTATTAGTTTATATTTGTGTTGATAGCTGGTCTTGCCCGTCGCAACATTGGTGTCGTTATTTGATCAGTGCTCGCCAAAATTGGCTGCGGACACTGCCGCTTTTTAGGTGAATTAGTGGGTATTACTTTTGTTGTATTTTATATTAATTGATTATTTTATTCTTGATGTTATTTATTGTTTATGCGCTCATATTTACTTTAAATGCGCTGAAACCATAGCCACTGTTCCAATCTTCATCATAACAGTAAATGACCGTGCCATAGGATTGGTTGATAAGCGCACTGGTATTATACTGATAATTATGTGTAGTTGCTCCAGTTGTCATGCCTGTAGCCACTTGAGTATATCCCCATGTATTGCCGTATGACCAAGACCTATAATCTTTGCTGATCCATTCATAGACATAGGATGAGCCACTGAATATAGTAGCATTGCAGAAGCTTTGCGTACTTATATTATAATAACTTGAACCGCAATACCAGCTATTTAAATTTGCAAAATTAAGCACGTTAAGATAACAGGTAGATGTTTCTGTTGTGCTCCAATTGATCCATACAGAAGATGTGTTTACAACGTATCCGGAGGTTTCCATTCTTGATTGTTGTTGAGCCTCTGGTGCCATTAACACTTGCCCTGATGGCAATATTGCCTCTGGTCCAGTTAGCGCTTGGCTTAACGATCCTGATAGTTGCAGAGCTGGAAATCTGGCTTCCTGATTGCCCAACAACTGAATATGTTGCAGTATTGTAAGTTCTGCAGCTGTCATCCCAGCAGCTTGAGCTAGGAGTAGAATACTCTACGCTTAATATGTTAACACTAGCGCCTAAATTTGTTGAGACATCATTTACAAAAAGTTTTATGCTGAGATTATCTCCAAACCCAAAGTAATATTTCCAGTTGCCATTCTCATCAACATTATTCCACCATCCAGTGTATGCATCTGCTCCGTTGAACCATACGCCATTGTAATCTTTTACTTTAGAAGTTGCATCACTAGCATCAGTCCATTCAGCCTGCAGATAATTATATCCATCTTTCCATCCGCTGCTTGGCGGATAGATTGTAACAGTCTTGGTGCCGTTTACATTGCATGTGCTGGTGACATTTGAAAAACAGCTGCCGACAGAGAATACATATTCCTGCAGATAGCTAGGTGTCGTATCATATCTTTGCTGATAAATTCTTGTAAGATTCCCTGTTGTGTTAGCTCCGCTTGTCGGTCTTGTCAGGGTAACAGGCACAGAAAAGTTTGAGGTCTTCCTGATATTAGTGCCGCCAAGGATACTTCCCCATGAGACTGAAAACGGCAAAGTTCTGAATGACAACCAGCCTTCTTCTGAGTTGCCTGCACTATCCGTAACCTTAATAGTAAGATAATGATATCCGTCTCCATTGTTATTGCTCCAGACACCATTATTTGGACAGGCAGTAAATGTGCTGCTGCCATTAAATGTTCCTGAAGGAGTGAAATTAGTATAAGTTGTTAAGCTGCTTCCTGAGCTGCTCCAAGTTCTTTCTACAACACTTGTAATATTATAGGTCCCATTAAGAATAGTGTTAGTATTCCAATCTGGCTCATAGAGATATATTGTGCCGTTTGCACAGGCATTATTATCAATCGTATATTGATTTGTATTTAGCTGAACTCTAAACGGCTTTACCTGGAACCAAAGATATGCTGATGCTGTCTGGTTATCTGCCTGGTTTTTCAAGGTAAGCTCTCCCCAGTAATATCCTGAAGGCCAGCTGCCGTTCAAATAAGTCACATTGATAGTTTTTGTGCCATTTATTATATTATTGCTTGCATTTAAAATTGATATGTTAAACTGAGTTGGATAATTATACTCTATCTGCTTATAATTAGTCTGGTCCCAAACACGCAAGACTGCGCTCTCTATCGTCGTATTGATATAATCTGCAGAGCTGTAACTGCCATAATAATACCCTGTCTTTTGGCTGCTTACACTAGTTATCTTAAAATACATATTCTCATTATTTTTTATGCTGTATTTCCATCCTGCACCAGTTGCGTCAACAGGCTGAGCTTCTGCATAGAATGCTAGAGTGTTAAACCATCCTGTACCTGTCTCTGTCCCATTTATGTCAAATACAACCTGCCAATATCCAGTGTTCCATGTGCCAGAAAGTGGCGATATATTGACAAGGTAACTTGGATTGATGCTTCCAGAATAATACCATCCGCTTGATGTGCCTACAGTTATGTTTGTAGCGTTATATAATGATGAATTTAGATCACTGCATGGCCATTTTCTGCAGTCCTGGATCTTCTTAACTCTTATGCTCACATTTCCTCCCAAGCTATTTCCATTCTGGCCCCATTCTCCTGCGTTTGTAATAGTCACATATAAGCTGATATTGCTTTTTGAATTCAAGTTATATAATGAAGTGCATGTGCTGCCAGAGCATGAGACAGGAGAGGCATAGACTTCCCACCTTCTTACTTCAAAAGATGCATACCCATAATCAGTGTTTCCTCCGTTGTCAACTCCCTTCAAGACAACCCTATAGTTTCCTGTCTGCCATTGCCTATTTAAGGTATAATTTACAGGCAAGGTTATTGTACCAGAACCAGTAGTCACAGTAGAAGTGTTTAATCTGGTGAGATTATAATCATATGTTATCGGTGGAAATATCCATTCACCCTCTTTTCCATTATATTCTATCCTTTCTACAGTTACAGTTCCTGTCAAGCCTCCTGAGCCATAATTGCCCCACCAGTTATTGCCTGCTTCATACATATATACATTAAGAGTTACATCATTTGTAGGCTTGTTTCTCCAGTTAGTTGCCCAAGCATACAGATAGAAAGAATGCGCCTCAAAATTGGCATATGCAATATCACTAACTTGGGTGACAGGGTTGTATATCCTGAATTTCACATAATAACTTCCACTATCCCAATTGCCGACAGGTTTTACTGTGCAGGTATAAGCGCCTTTGCTGTCATCTGATTGGCAGACAGATTCAGTGCTGTTTAATGAGAACTTTCTCCCTGTCTGGATATTAGTGACTTCTTCAATACTGATTGTTGCATTATTAACTACCTGTTTTGTGCTTGAGAGATCGCTGCACGCATACCCTTTACCATAAGAAGAATTTGCGCTCGTCCCATTGCCTGCAGTTGCCCTTCCCAACGGATTATTTGCCTGCGTCAATTTTATCTCGAAATATATAGTATCACTTGTCTTGAACTGATAGACATAATAATAGCCTGTGCTTCCTCCTGCCTGCCCAAGGGTATTCTTAGCGACAGCGCAGACATCATAAGGATTTATAATGAATCTTGTAGAGCTAAAAGCAGTCTTATTCTCTGCATTGATAAAGACAGTATAAAATCCCCCAGTAGTCGGAGTATCTAACTTTATCCTTTGTGTAGTCACATTCCATGCCCATTCTGCGTTATTGTTTGTCCCGTTTACCTGATCAAAACTGCTAACTTGCGTATAATTAAGCTCTGTGCCATTCATATAAGTTATAGTTATCGAATCCAAAGTCGTCACATTTAAGCTTCCTGTTGCATTTTTAGCGCTTAGACCCAAATACACAAATTCATTTGTCCCAAATAATTCTTTTAAGGAACCGTCTTTGTCACTTGATTGTGCAAATACCCCAGTGCCGATAACGTTAAGCTTTTTCGTAATAACCTGTGATTCACCATTATTTGAAACCGTAACTGCAAGATTATAGCTGCCTGTATTTGACGGCATTGCCAAGGAAAATTCAAAGCATCCTTCTGTGCTGCAGCTTGAATTAAAAGTGGCATTTGTGGATGCAAGAGAATTATCCATAGAATCTTTTATCGATATATTGATAGATGTTGTCGCATTGATGCTGGTAATGACAGATCCGTTATTTTTCCATGTCGGATAAATCTCCAGATAAACTGTCTTTCCAGGATATGCGCTGTACTCATAATCAAACCCTGATCCGACATCTTTTTTCTTGACTGATATGCCCCAGCTTCTTACTTCAAATGAGGTAGTTGCCCCAACTCTTCCTCCTCCAGATTTTGTCACATTTACATCTACATAATACTGCCCTGCTGAAAATGAAAGCGCATCCAAGGTAAAAGCAAACCTGTTGATATAAGAGGTATTATAGATCAGTTCTGTCGAGCTGACATTTTTCACAACAGTGCCTGCAGAATTGAGAATCACACCCTCAAATGAATAGGTGTCAGTAGTGCTGTTAGTCACCACTCCAACCTCAACTGATGCCTGTTCTGCTGTATTGAAAGTATTTTTTGCAGAAAGCCCCAGATTATCCTTCATGTTTATGTTAACACCAAATAGTATCACTTCAAACCCATTGAATGCCTTAAAATTATTTACTTCAATAAAATAAAAGCCATATGTTGAGGATGCGGTTGCTGATATAGTACATTTGCCTCCTGAGGATGTCACGCAATTAAAACTGCTTAAGATAGATTTTGATGAATCTCTTATTGTACCGTTGATAGTCACATTCCCGACATAAACTATAGTGCCTGCAGACTCTCTGATCGCCTCAACAAGTATTGACATAGATTCTCCTGGGTTATAGGTTAATTTTTCAGGACTTACTAATAATCTATCAACTGTCTGATTTACAATCTGGATCTCAAGCCTTGTCCACCATGTTGAGTTGTTTGGGTCAGTATAATTTACTTGTATGTAATAATCGCCTGGAGCTGAAGGCGCTGAAACAAGCACAGCGTTTGGATAATAATCGCTTCTTGAGTAAAATTCTCCTGCTGATGTAGTGGTAAAGCCATATGTTGCAGAAGTGGCATTTGTATTCTTGTTTATGATAGAAAGATTTACTGTCGCATTTGTTATCCCTGTATGATTGGCAATAGCGACCTCAGAAATGGTGTAATTAGTCAGGTAAAGGCTGCCCTTTAGCTCAAGCCTTTCTCCTAAAGTGTATACTGTCTTAGAAGTTATGAAATTTAAGTCTGCAATATAGCTGTTTGCCTGAACCAATTGGATGATATGCAAAAAAGAAATGAGAATTAATATGACTAGTAAAGAATTTCTTCTTATCTTCTTGCTGGATATTTTCAAACTCACCTAACAACCTCTTTTGAAAAAAACTTATAGTAAACGCATATTGATTTGCAATCATTAAATTATAGCCAATAAAGCATTCCTTGATATCCTCTTCTTAGCATCTCTCTGGCTTTACGCTAAACCTATTTTACGCTAAAATGTATATTAGGATACCTAAATAGGTTTAAAGTATATAAATATGCCTGACTACTGTTTAGTTAGGAATCTCAGTAGTAATAATAAGAAAAGGAATAATAAGAATAAGAATAAGAATAAGAATAATAAGAATAAGAATAAGAATAATAATAATAATAAGAATAAGAATAATAATAATAACTTATAATTATTATTAATTAACAAATCGCCATAA
>JAGVZX010000124.1 GCA_018302185.1 Candidatus Woesearchaeota archaeon | reverse complement strand
AAGAAGATGCCCTGAATTATATGTTGCAGAAACAAAAATCTTCAGAACAAAAAAGCAAGCTAAGAAGCAATTTGATGAATGGTTAAGCTAATTGGTAGAGGATATTGATTTTATCTTTTAGTATCTTAACAAGCTCAGGCTGCATATATCTATAAGTATCAGGGATATCCAAGGAAAGAATGCGTTTTTTCAGGTATAACTTTGGAAATCGTTTGGCTAACTCAGCTCTTTGAGAATCTTCCATCACAACAACAACCTCTGCCCATCCAAGTTCCTTTTCATTGACAGGCTTTTGATTGTATAAGCCTGCAGATTTAGTTTCAAATTTATCTTTGAACAAGACTTCAGCAGTCTTGCTGCGATTTTCGTTTTGGTTGCAGATAAAGAGTATTTTCATGTTAAGGTTGGTTAATGCATTTGATAATATAAATCTTGCTCAATAATTATGACTAATGATGCTATTAATTCGATATTAGTGCTCTAGCTAATTGATACGAGACCTTTATGATAACCAACACATTCACATTCTTGGATGGCATCGGAAGAAAGAGAGAGCAGCAGCTATGGCAGTCTGGCATCACAGACTGGAACAAATTTTTGGATGCAGAAAGGATCTTTGATATTTCCACAAAAAGCAAGATTTACTATGATTATGAACTGAAGAATGCAAAAAAAGCTTTGCTTGAAGATGACTCCAGCTATTTTGCAAGGAAGTTTCCTAGCACAGATACATGGAGATTGTTTGATCATTTTAGAGATGAAGCTGTTTATCTTGATATTGAGGCAACAGGAGTTGGTAACGATGGTTATATCACTTTAGTTGGTTTGTATGATGGCAATGATACAAAGACAATGGTAAAAGACATCAATCTGGATGTTAAGAGGCTTGCGCAAATTGTTTCCCAGCATAAATTAATGATCACATTCAACGGCTCAAGCTTTGACCTTCCGATGCTTGCAAAAAAATATCCTGTTCTTTCTGCAGTATTTTCACAAATCCCGCACATAGATTTACGGCATCTGTGCGCAGAGGTTGGTTTAGTCGGCGGATTAAAGAAAATTGAAAGAGAGATGAACATTAAACGCAATAATTTTTGGGTAGAAAGATTGCATGGCGGAGATGCTGCACAGCTCTGGCGCCTTTGGTCAGGAAGCAAAGATGAATATTACCTTAAGCTTTTGATCGAATACAACGAAGAGGATATCATTAATCTGAAGCAGATAATGGTGCACTGCTATAATGAGATGAAAAGTCTGCTCGTGCAAAAGTTTAAATAGCTTGAGTATTAACTAGTCTTCATCAATCATCAAAGAGGTGTTGATTATGGCATATAATCCGTTGGCATTCAGCCTTATGTTAGTCTCTATGGGCGCACTTATATTCTCAGCATATTTTTATCTGTTGACTGGGCGCAAGCTCTCTCAGGATCAGGAAAAGGCATTCGGAAGCATCTTTATCATCCTTGGCGTGATAGCAGGAATATTCGGTTTCAGCATCTATTTTTACGAGACTTTGCCTGCACAGTATATAGAGATATATGCACTTGGCTTGCTTATCTTTGCGATGCTGCAAATTGCGTTAGGGCTTAGCATGGCATTTGGCTGGGATAAAGTTCCTGCATCTTATCTTGCAGCAGTCTGCGGAATAGCATTGCTCAACTCAGCAAGAACTGTGTATTCTTTCTCGCTTTCAAAATCACCTTCTGCAACAACTGCATTATTCGGAGTCTCTGGCCTTGGGTGTTTAGGTGTTGCATTATTATCCTATCTTGGCGCAAAAAAGATGCCAAGATGGCTTGCGTTCTTAGTGCTTTCTGCATTTGTCATTGTAGGTTTGCTTGCCTTATATTCAGGAGTCAGCGCACAGTATGGCCATGTAAGCAGCGCACTTGCTAAGACAGCTGGGGCTTGATCTTAGAAATATCTTAATTTTTTTATTTTCTTTTTTTTATAATACTACCCATAATAGCACCATATACCAGAATAATTGCTAAAGGCATCCATGGGAAAGGAATTGAAAAATCGTGGTTATCTCTATTTTTTAGTTGCTCAAATGTTCTTCCTTCTGTATCTACAACAACTGTATACTTTTCAGCTTTTCTTGTGACTTCTTCCAGACTTTTGAAATTAATTCTGATATCCTCTGATCTTGCAGTATTTCCGCCTTTATCAGTTACTTCAGCATGATAATTAGATTCACCTATCTCTCCAGGAGGCACTGCTTGAGATGTTAGGGTATCCAAATCTGGATTATCTTTTGTTAATATCGGCTGACCATCTCTAAATAAAACTATTTTTGTAATGCCGTTATTGTCTCCATCATAATCAAAGCCTCTTACGATGAGACTATTATCTTTCTCATAATAATAAATTTCTGCTCTAGGTGCAGTATCAATAGCTTGTCCACTAAAATTAACCATCACAGCATTTGTTGTAATAGTAGGCCCATTCTTAAAATTAATTTCTGCTTGATAATTATGTGGGCCATAATTAGTAGGTATAATTTTTTCTTGAAATAAAAATATCTGATCAATTTTAGTCAATATTGGCTTTCCGTCTTCGAGTATTCTTATACTTTGTATTGTATCTTGGTCATATTCATCACGCCATCTTACACTAAGCTGAACACTCTGTCCTGCTTCAGCTGTAACCGATGATAGCTCTGCAGTAGGCAACAATGTCTTCTCTTCAATGCCAGCATACATCACTTGCATATTTGAAGTTCTTATTATTGGACCATCTTTATATTTTACTTCTGCAAAATATTCATGTGTTCCAGGTTCAGAATGTGTAACTTTAGTCTGAGTACTAAAAAAATGATTAGTGTCAGTATATATCAGATTTCCATCTTCATATAATTTTACCCATTCTACTCCTTTGTTATCAAACATATCACGTTGTCTTATTGTAAATTCTGTAGTTCTTCTGCAGGTCTGCAGACTGGCTTCTAGTGTAGCAGTTGGAAGATTATCTTGAGTATATCCGGTGAAATTGACAGGTATTTCTTGGGTTCTTACTGTATTTCCATCTTTGTCAGTAATTAAAGCCTTATATGTATGAGTACCAGGAGTTGTGTGTGTAACCTTCACCGTACTAGAAAAAAGATATTCTAAATCAGTATGAATTACTTTATCATCTTCAAGAATAGAAACTTTAGCAATACCTGGGTTAGTACCTTCTAAATCATAGGTTCTCACTGTTAATTCTAATGTTTGCCTAGGTGCTTGATAATCTACTGTTAATGTTGCTGTAGGTATGTCTCCCATTTTATCGCAAGAAAAGTTAACATTATTTTAAATGTTTTCTGATTTTTAATAAATAATAGTTATTAATTTTTATCTAACCTTCTCCCTTATCATCTCAATTTTTCCCTCATTATCTTATCAACATGCTCAACAGCGATCTTAAACTTATCGTGAGAAGCGATTGGCAATGTAACATCGCTTATCTTTCCTCCTGCTGCAAACTCATGGCCGCCGCCGTTGAATAATCTGGCTAATTCAACCAGATTTATATCTACCTGCTCATTCCTTCTGAAGCTTATCTTTCCATCACGATAAATCACAACACTTACATCAATCCCTTTGTTCTCAAGTATCCTGCTGCCTGCATCAGCAGTGCTCAATAATGAAGAAGAAAAACCAAATGCAAAATTATATCTTCCATAATAATGCGTCTGCAGATTATTGATCAGCTCAGCGAATGCTTTTTCTTTTTTTACAAGATATTCTTCTCGCAATTTCTCAAACTTTTCGCTCCAGAAAATTCCTTTGCTTAATTCTTCAACCAAATCTTTTTTGTTGTATCCAGAAACTAAAATATCAGCTAATTTTGCGCTTCTTTCGTCTTTCTTTACCCAAAATTCGTGGTCAAATGCTATTGCGCTTAATTCTTGAGAGATCTTGTCGTGCAGCATAAATCTCTGCCAGCACATTATAGCTGCGCATTTTGTCGTGTCAAAGTCAAGGAATTTTATGTTTTTTGCAAGCAGATCATGAATTTCCTGGCTGCATTTGAGATGAGTGTTCCAGTAGATTATCTTGCTGTTGTTCTGTAAAATAGTGGCAAACTTTTTTTCTAATCTGTCTACTTGCTCAGGAGGGAAATCAAGGATAAATATCAGCTGCTGCTTTTGCTCAGAAAGCTGAGAAAATTCCTGTTCAACATTGCTGTAACTTAAGAAATCAACCTTGTAATCAAACTGCTTAATGCGCATCCATCTTACCAAGATAGCTGCTGCGCAAGCCCCATCTAAGTTCTCAAATGCATAGATCATATGCTTTGCTGCCATTTTAACTGCAGGTTATGTGAGAGGAGTATTTAATTTTTGTTGATAGATTTGAGTATTTTTATAGTATTTGTTTAGCTTTTTCTCTAAAATACTACAAAGCTACGGCGACTGCCGACGAACATTAGCTTAGAGCATCAAAGAGTTGCTCCTCCTCTTTACTTAGTCAATCTTATGCTAGTTAGCATAGTTATTGGCCATGAATATCGTTACCATATTGGTTCAAGCTATCCCGTCGCAACATTAGTAGGGTTATTTTTATTTATGTTCATCATAAAATGGCAGTCGCCGCAGCTTTTGATATGCCTAAACAAATACTATCTATATAATTTTAATTTGATATGAGTTTCATCCCAAAAGTTTATTAAGAAGTTAAATCACATGATGAAGTGCATGAATCACATGACGGAGAACATGCATCTTCTGGGTCACATACTGGGACACATGGCACAGGATCTAATGGAGGTCATGGTGCAGATGCTCATGGCGGCGGACATGGTCATCATTTCATCCCATCAACTGTCTTTGAAGCAATTAAGACAAGACGTTCTGTGAGGAAATATCTTGGTCAACAGATTCCTCGTGAATTAACAACTAAAGTTATCGATGCAGGCAGATTTGCCCCGAGTGCAGGCAACTTACAGAATTGGAAATTCATTCTCTGCGAAAAACAAAGCGTAAGAAATGGGATAGCTGATGCATGTCTGCAGCAATGGTGGATCTCTTCTGCGCCTAGCATCATTGTTCTTGTAGCAGAGCCTGATAAAGCAAAAAGATTTTATGGATTGAGAGGAGAGAGATTATACACTGTCCAGAATATTGCTGCAGCTACAATGAATATGTTATTATGCGCGCATTCTCTTGGCTTAGGCGCTTGCTGGGTAGGTGCATTTGATGAAGACAAAGTTTCCAGAGTATGTTCTATCCCAGAGGAATACAGGCCGCAAGCGATTATCACACTTGGGTATGCTGATGAGCATCCTCCAGAGCCGACTAAATATCCTATAGAGACAATAACCTATTTTAACAGCTGGCGTTCAAGGATAGAGGATATTGAAGCATATTTCGGATTCCACAGTGTCAAGATGGAAGAAGGATTAAAGAATTTAAAGATAAAAATAGATCA
>JAGVZX010000123.1 GCA_018302185.1 Candidatus Woesearchaeota archaeon | reverse complement strand
GTGCTCCAAAATAGATTATCCCAGAATTTTCTGCATCTACTGTTATTGTTTTAATAAAATTATCACGCAAAGAAGTTTCTGCAGGAAAAACCGCTAATGCCCTATATCTCCAATCATCATGGCCTTTTGCCCTAAATCTCCTCAAAACAACTTTAGAATGCCTTTCTTGTTCTGGAATTCCCATAACAGCTGCATACATCTCTCGTATATATCTAATCTCTTTTTCTAAGCGCGCCTTTTTTTCAGGTGATAAATTATCTCTCAAGAAATCTTCAAGCGTGTAAGTTATCGGATCTGCCCCTTCGATGCATTCCGGCTGTTGAAGGCGCATCCCTTCTGGCACACCCCATTGCTGATCAAATTTAGGGATAAATGCGTTATCATCAACTCCACCAAACCCAGTGGTCACATCATGCAAATGCGTTTGAGCTTCTAGCCATATATATAGGTCTCTTTCTGTGATAGCCTGCACGATCCTTCTTTCAGCATCTGCTTTTACTATCTCTGCTAATTCTCTTGATCTTTCTATAGGTGACTGTGTCATTTTTATCGTCGCTAAACCTGTGTTTGCTTTTAAATGTTGTTCTATTTAATGAGGTTTTTGTGATAATCTTTTAGGCTGCCTGTGACAATAAGCTTCCTGCGTTGTTTGGCAGATAATCATTATGTGCATTATATGCAGTTTTAGTCCCTTTCTCATGTTTCTCTTGTCTCTCTTTCTCATCCTTCCTCTTTCCAGCAATCGCATTAAACACAGAGTATGCAAATGTTATTCCGGCACCAACTGCAACATTTAAAGCAGGAGGGATAAATAAAGCATTTACTGCTACCATCCACCCAACTTTGAAAAACACGCTTTTTGCGTTAGTGTACCAATTATTAACTAAATGAGTGTAAAGCCCTTTCACTTTTTTATTTTTCACAATATAATCAACTACCATGTTTATTCCGACAAGAGTAGGCAAGAACACTGCAGTATTTGTGACTAATCTTAATGCATTGTCTGCAACCAGATGATATGCATTATTTAGATTCTCAGCAGCTGAATTCCTCATGCTCAAAGCATAATTCTTTACTATCGGCATGTATTGGTTCATCAATTGCCAAGCATATTTTATCGGGAACATCACAGCAGTTCCAACTACAGCTTCTTCTCTCAGATCTTTTGAAGTGAATGGCTTGCCTTGAAACTTATTAGATAAAGCAGCACCAGCTATATATGCAGGCAAATTAACTGGAATGTCATAAAAGCCTGATGCTTGTGTGATGTTATCTAATGTATTTGTGCCTACTGAGCTCGCATTCGCTGAATCTGCAGAACTTAAACTATTTAGGTTAGGCGCATCTGCAATGTACAAAGCAGTTCCTGCAGCTCCTACACCTGCAGCAATTGCACCATCAATAAGCCAGTTGTTTTTCACAGTCTTAGGTTTATTATTAGCACTACCTCTACCTAAGAGCTCATCTTCATCTTTCTTAGACAATCCTTCAGGGATGCCTTCTTTCTTTAATCTGTCTTCTAGTTTGGTTGCCATCTTACTCCTTATAATTTTAGTTTTATGTTTACTGATCTCAAAAACTCTTTATTTTACTACTCCCCTATAATATTCTCAGTAATTAAGATATATAAAATCTTCTTTCATTTTTGCTATAAAACGGCAAGATTTATATACTAACTAATACAATAAGTGTAAATATGCGACAAAATATAACTAATCATGAAAAAAGCCTTCCAAAGCTAGATTTGAAAGACAGAAAGATATTAAGAGAGCTAGACATGGATGCAACCATGCCATTGAATGAACTAGCCAAAAAACTAAAGATCTCCAGATACGTTGCAGAGTACAGGATCAAAAGGATGCTTAAAGAAAAAATCATCAGCTTGCCTTATGTTGTTACAGATTCTGCAGTTGTTGGTGTAAGATGGTTCAGGGTATTGTTCAGGTTAAAGAATGTTGATGAACAAAAAAAGAAAGAGATAATTAGCTATTTCGCATCTCTTGATTCAACTATCTGGGTTGCATCTATCGGCAATAAATGGGACGTCATAATCAATTTCATGGCGTTAGATAGTTTTGAGTTCAATAGCATATTTGAGGAAATTATAATCCATTATGGTAAATTTATCCATGGCTATGAGATTCTGACTTATATTGATATCCATGACAATGAGCGCGAATATATTCTTCCTGAGTACAACAAAGAGATGCACGGAAACAAACCAAAGAAAGTGTTTTTTCACGAGATGAAGCACAATCAAGAGATTAAACTAGATGAAACAGATAAATCAATCATCGACCTGTTGTCCAAAAACGCATGGCTCTCGTACACAGAGATTGCACATAAGCTAACTATTTCAAGAAACACAGTCAAATACAGGCTCGAGCAGCATAGAAAAAATAAGGTTATTCTTGGCTCGCGCCTTATGATCCATCCCAGCGCTTTAGGTTATCAATCATATATGCTGTTTTTAGACATCCATAATCTGACTCCAGAAAGAGAGAAAGTGCTTCAGGAATTTGCAAAAAACAAGCAGAACATAATCTATGTTGTAAAGCATATTGGCAGATACAGGATAGGATTTGAGTGTGAAGTGCAAGACCAAAAAGAATTTCAAAAGCTGCTTGTTGAGACCAGAGACAAGTTTGAAGACATCATAAGCGATTATGAGATATTCCCTATCTTTTACGACCACAAGATAAATTATTTCCCTATGATTGGGAGATTGATTTATGGGGAGGATAACCCTAAACTTAAAAAATAAAGGAAATCTTTATATATATGTATATATATACATCAAGATATGTCAAGACTGATAAGCGTTTCGGATGATGTATACAGCAAGTTGACAAAACTTAAAGGCAAAGATAGTTACTCTGTTATACTTAGGAGATTAATTGTCCCATCTTCTAATAAAGATAAGATTCTTCAGTTTTTTGGAACAGGCGGCGTAGATGAAAAAAAAGTTAAAGAGTTAAGGATAGGATGGAAAAAATGGTCAGACAGATATGCTTAGATTCTGATGTAATTATCGCTTTTTTGAACAAAGATGAGAAGGCGAGAGAAGCCATTAATCTATTAGATGCTAATTTCTACACAACTGCAATTAATTCATTTGAAGTCTGGTTTGGAAGAAAACACTCTGAAAATATATTTGAGTTATTTTCATGGTTAACGCCTATGCCTTTAACAGACAAGATTGCAAGAGCTGCTGCAGATATCCAGAGAGACCTAGAACGCAAAGGGAATTTAGTGGCTATCCGTGACCTCTTCATAGCTGCTATCTGTATAGAAAATGATTTAGAGCTATTTACTTATAACCTAAAAGATTTTGAAAGGCTTGAGAAGTATGGGTTGATACTGATTCGATAACTTATTACTTTAACTTATCCCTTATGAAACTCTCTTCTTCTGACTGCATCCTGCCATAGCTTTCTGTCTTCTTCTGTCTCAACAACTAATTCAGGCACTTCCATTGGGTTCATGCTCTCATCAACTGCAACTTTAGTGGCATAACAGGTGTTTGTATGCCTGATCTTTCTCGTCTTCAGATCCTCTGCAGAAATCTCTATCTTGATGTCCATGGAAGTCTTGCCAACATAAATTATTTTTGCGTCAAAATGAACCAGCTCCCCAACATTGATCGGCATCTTAAAATCCACTCTGTCAACTGCTGCTGTAACACAATAGCTTTCACTATGCCTGACTGCGCAGATGTACGCTACTTGGTCAACAAACTCAAGAATCACTCCACCATGCACATGCCCTGCAAAATTAGCATCATTAGGCATCATAAGCTTGCTGGTTTTTATCTCGCTTTCTCTGGATGTTTTTTTGTTGCGCATAATTATTACCTGTCAAAAATTATTTTTTTTATTATTCTTATTATCTAAGGCAATGGAAGAAAGCTTTATAAAGTTTATTTATTTAATAGCAGCTATGGTTGAAAAAGAGGTGCAATTAAGCAAGAATCAAGTAGGTAGTACTTTAATTACTCCGCCGCCTGCACCTTCTGAACAACAGATATCTATTAATAGGATTTCTCTTAATCTTCAATCAGGAAGTACATCATTAAAACAAAAAATACTTGATATCTTTAAATCACCGCAAACTCAACAGCCACTCTCTTCTCCACTACAATTACCATCTGGATCAACTACTTTATCTAATCAAAATAATAATTCTAATCAAAATACTAATGTTCCTCAGAATTCAGCACAGGACCGTGACATTGGGAAAAATGAGCTTACAATCACTGAATTAATAACTTATAATCTTATGTTCCTGGTTCCTATCGGGATTGCATTATTTTTGTCAAATGTTATCGGCAAAAGATTGTCACAAGTGCTGCAGGCATCTCCTGGGGTGATCAGTGACATCATAATGATTCCATTTACAATTGCAATATTTGCTATTAATGTGCCATTTATCAGGAACAGAGAAAATATTAAA
Organism: Candidatus Woesearchaeota archaeon; assembly: GCA_018302185.1. Taxonomy (GTDB): domain Archaea; phylum Nanobdellota; class Nanobdellia; order Woesearchaeales; family UBA10200; genus UBA10200. The sequence continues at coordinate 574 of JAGVZX010000123.1, read as the reverse complement.
GGCGTAAGGTATGCATTATTTGGATTCTTGATTGTTGCTATCTCAATGACATTGCCGGCAATGTTTGTGAGAAATGATTTTAGCCTACTGTTGAACAATCTGTTATATCTAGCAGGTTATATCCTTATTACATTTATTTATTGTCCTGAAGTTCTTGGTATAGAAGGCGATCTAAGGACATGGTTCAGGCAAAACAAACAGCTTTTTGTAATTCTAGTCTATTCAACAATATTATTGTGTTATATTTTTGGTTTTGCACAGATATATTATGAGATTGGCACAGATAAAGCACAGCCAAAAGCATTTATCTATGGTACAGATATTAAACCTACTTACGGGACATTTTTATATTACAGTACAGTTACTTTTATGACCATTGGTTATGGTGATATTACTCCATTTAGCCCTGCAGCAAGGTTTGCTTTCATATTCCAGGCATTTATAGGCAATATATTTGCAACAATGTTCCTCTCGATATTATTGTTGTATGTCTCGAATTCTCAGGCATGGTCGCAGAGTGAAGAGGAAAAGAAAATGCAACAGGAGGAAGAGAAAGTCCATGAAGAGGAAGAGA
>JAGVZX010000122.1 GCA_018302185.1 Candidatus Woesearchaeota archaeon | reverse complement strand
ATACCGCAGCCTAAAGTTTCCCTGCACTCTTTCCCGTCATAAGGGCATGTTTTCATTTTTCTCCCTCCGTGTTTTGCCTATGTTGGCTGTAGACGCATTTACCAGTTCTATTGCCGCAAAGATTGTATTTTACCAGCGTCTTTTTCCTTGCAGGCTTCATTACCTTCGTCTCGCAAGTCCCTTTCCTGAAGTGCTTGTTGACGTAAAAGGCAGTTATTCTTGGATTGTAGTCCGACCATGCGTTATATTTGTCTATGAGCTTCAGTATCTGCTCCCTGTCCAGCCTTAGCGAGTATTTGAGGAATTTTACAAGGAACTGGCGCGCATACCATGTTGCATTTTCATCCCGCAGCATGTTCCAATAGCACCTGCACCTATTTATGAGCCTGTAAGCCGGATCGGATTCCGGGATGGTTCCTTCAAAGTTTTTTATTATTCTTTTTTCAGAATTTGATAACGGCAAATCGTTGTTTTTCAGCCCAATGCCCTCTTTTGCCGGTGTGATTGGGCTTTCTTCCGCTTCAAGATTTGCGTTTTTGGCATCCTCAATCAATCTCTTTGGCGCTTCAAGGCATTGGTATCTTTCAGGGTATTGGACATCTGCAAAAGTTGGGCAGAATGGGTATTCTTTGGCTTTGAGGAAGGCATCTACCGAGAGGAATGTTGCGTAATTAAGGTAGCTGACTTCCTCTTTGAAGTCCTTTTTCAGCTTGTTCCAGCTGCCGAATTCAGCTACCTTCCTGTCGCTTGAGAGGATTGTGTCCTTGTCCAGCCCGAAGATAAGCTGTTTTGCGTTCTTTGTGTTTTTCAGCTTTGATTTCCGGATAAGGTACGATGTGATTTTCCTCCATTCTTCCATGTTATTTATTCCTTTGAGGAAGAAAATAATGTGGATGCCCGTGCCTGATGCGCGGATGTAAACGTATTTTTTCGGGATGTATTTCAGGATTGGGAAGAGAATTCTTTTTGCGGCTTTTTTCAGCTTGGGGAAGTTTGCATTTACAATCTCTTTTGTTATCACTGCGATTTTTTCCCCGTTTTCTGCGTAAGCGCTCCATTCAGCATCAAAGAAGAATTCCTGAATTTTGAGTTTGCTGTCATTTGCATTCAACCTGTATCTGCCCTGAATCTGTGGAATTGTTATTTCATATGCATTAACAAGATTGCTTTTTCCTTTTGAATTGTCAAACCAGCCTGTTTTTAGGCTGAGAAATATCTTTCTTGTGATTTGGAAATCGGATTCCATTTGTTTCAATAAATTGGTTTGAGTCTGCATTTTAATCAAAACCTAAGAACAAAGTCTTAGGCAGTCCTTGTTTTTTGACTGCCTTAATCTGAAGATATGTTCTGGAAAAAGAGGAGAGAGGAAAGGGTTGTTTTGTAAGCTGTAAAAGCCTAAAGGGGGTGAGATTAGAAGTACTATTATTCGGGGATTTGTGTCGGTGAAAATCCCTTTTCCGCCCTCCAATTCTATATTGCCGCACATCTTATCAAAAAAGCCGGGGTTTGGCCCCTTTTCCAGCAAAATGAAGCTGTTTTAAGCCTTATTTTCCGCATTTAAGCCTCCAACCCTGAATTATTTTTAGCTGAATTTTTGAAGTAGCTTCTGAGCTTCCTGCACACGTTTTTTCTTGTGAAAGTCAATCCGAGCTTTGCGTATTTGTAGGCATCAGGGGCATTAGTCACAACAAAAAACCAGTCTTTCCCATAGCCTTTGTTGAGCAGTTTTATCTTTTCATCAAGCCCTTTTTTATCCCTGTCAAATGCATTGCCTGTTTCAACCTCTATTGCGACCTTTTTCTTTCCTGCCTGAAACACAATGTCCGGCTTGTTGGTTTCAAAGAGCTGTATCTTGCCAGTGAACTGCAATAAGTATTCTTCAATCGCTTTTATCAGGAAATAGTGCGTTGGCGTTTCTCTTGGTGAGGGCCTGAGCAGGAAATAATCCTGCCTTCCTCCGCCTAATGGGACATTGGAGCTGATGATGTACTTTTTTGCTAAAAGGAAATTTACTTCTTCATTGCTCAATGCGCTTTTCCTGAAATAGCCCTTGTTCTCATCCAGCCTGATGTCAACTTCTTTCCTTTCCTCTGCTTCCGGCTCTTCTTTTTCCGCCTTTTCCGACGGCTCATTCGGGTTTGTTGTTATCAGCTTGTGTTCTTCCTCGGATGCCATTATCCTGATTTCAGTATGGTCGTTGTCTATTATCAGGATTCCTTCCCCTACATCCGCTGAGAGAAGCTTCTCCTTCTCCGCAGGGCTCAGGCTGAATGTCCTTTCAACGGTTTCCATGACAGCCGGCTTCTGCCTCATGAGCATTGTGTAGGAGGTGTTTGCCAGCACTGCATTGCCCGCATCGCTGTCAAGAAGGTCGCTTACGTCCTGCGTTATCAGCAGAAGCCCAAGGTTGAATTTCCTTGATGTCTTTACTATGTCGAAAATATAGGATGCGTCTTCTGCCCTTGAGAGCAAAGACCATGCCTCATCTATCAGCAGGAGCTTCTTTTCCTTGTCCTTTTTCATCTTCATGTAGATGTAGTCAAGTATCAGGAACATTATTGCGGGCTTTACCTGCTTGGGCATATCGCCTATGTTGAAGCACACGAAATTGTTGTTGAAATTGACTTTTGTATGCTTGTTGAGGAAATAAAACACGCCGTCTACGTACATTGAAATCTTGTTTATGAGGCTCCTGTATGTCGGCTTTTCGATTACTGTTGCGTATTTTATCATCCTCTCCAGCTCTATGAGAAGGTCTGAGAGTATTGGGGGCCTGTTGTTCCATGTTTTCGGGTTTGTATTGATGCCCTTCCGTTCGTATGCTGCCGTCAAAGCTTTGTCGAGAACTGATTTCTGGATTTCGGATATTTCGCCGAGCATTACCTGGAACAGGTCCATTAGCGAGAGGCGTTTCTCTGCATAGTCATGCCCCATTAAGTCCAATGGATTAATCATCGTCTCAGAAGTCCTTGAGATGTTCACGACCTGGCCATTGAACTTTTTTGCCAGCTCAATGTATTCCGATTGCGGGTCAATCACCATGACTTTTGTTCCGTTGAGAATCTGCCTTGATATGAGGAGCTTTGCGAAATAGCTCTTTCCCGAGCCTGAGGATGCCAGTATCGTGCCATTGTAGTTAGGCAGCTTGAATATGTCCTTGATGATTGGCACGTCATTCCTGTTCAGCCCCAGCCAGATTCCGGACTCGTCAGCCTGAAGGAATTGGGATGTGAACGGGAAGAATGCAGAAAGGGGCTTAGTTGTTATGTTTCGCTTCATGCCCAGCTTGTTGTCGGAATAAGGCAGCATGGACTTGAGGGCCTGAGCCATCTTGAGCATGGGCCTCTTCGGTATTATCATCAGCCCGTTCAGCTCGGATTCCAGCTTTTTGGTTATGAGGTTCAGGTCTTCCCTTTTTTTTGCCTTGCAGTTGATGTAAAAAGAGATGTTGAAGAGCTTCTCAGTGCCTTTCTGCAGGTTTTCCAAAACAGCACGTGTGTCACTGTATTGGATTTCCAGGCTTGGGTTTATCATGCCCCTCAAATTGGCTGAATACAGGTCTGCCCTCTGCTTTTGAAGCTCCTTATTGAGCATTACCATCATGTGCTCTATCGGGAAAGGCTCTATGTGGATGCTGATGTCAAAGAATCCGTTGGTCGTGATGATTTTGTCCAGAAAGCCCGCTTCAACGCTTCTTGGGTAGCCGTGGGCATAGATAATCCTGTTCAGGGTGCCGTTTATCTGCATGAGGTCAGGAACGTTCTTAATGAATTTAGGAGCGATGATGAAATGGAGGAAGTTCTTCTCGTCAATCTTTTCCGATGGCTCTCTTGTCTCATCCTCGTAGATATCGTTGAAATAGGAGGAAAGGAATGGGGTAAGCTCATTGCCATTGAGCCTCCTGGCTTTGATGTTCATTGCCTTCAGCTTGTCCATGCAGAGGCTTGCCTGAATGTCCAGCCCTATCAGCGGCTCTTCCCTGATTGCGAGGTAGAATGACCTGTTGATGATGTTCCTGTCCTTTATTATTTTGCAGAAAAAGTCCTTATAATCGCGGAAAAGCTCTGCGTACTGCCTGTTTTTTGCCTTTGCTGCCGTCCTGTCAACCCTTTCCTCAAGCTCCTTCAGGTAAACGTCAAGGTTCAGGTTGTCTGTCTTGATTATTACCTGTATTGGGAATTCCAGGCTGTTCAGGAGCTTCTGGAAGCTCGATATGATTGATTCCTGCTCAAGCCTGTTTTTTATCGAGAAGTTGATTGGCTCCGCCTGCAATACTGCTATTTTCCCTTCCCCGCTGCCTTTGTGCCTGATGAACAGGGTGCTGTCCTGTATTTTTTGGATTCCGAGGAAGGCCTTCATCTTGCTGTCCATAAGCTCTGCCTGATGGAACTGGAAGAAGTGCCTCAAATCCCTTATTTTCTCTACCAGATTGAAGAACATCAGGAGAATAGCTAAAGTAGAGGGGATTAGCGCCAGAAAAATCCTGATGTAAAGGCTTATGTGCAGCTTTAGCAGGATTAGCAGTGCAATGGGCACCAGGATTATTGCGTATACCAGCTGCTCAAAGGTCAGCCCGAATATTATCTTTTCCTTGTATTGCAGTTCCTGGGGGATTTCGAATGCCATGTTATTGGAAAAGCTGCCCTTGCAGTGCCTTTGCCCCCCTTGAGATTACGGAAGGGCCTGATGAGTTCGACTTGACAAAATCCGAGGCTACGAACAATGTTATAATGCAGAGAAGGAAGGCGATTATCATCACCAGTATCTTTAGCGCGGCAAAGAGCGGAAGCTCAATTATTTTGGAGGCCGCCAGGAGTATTATAGCATGGATGAACGGAACCAGCATCAGCACAATGAGCAGGTTTATGATGTATTTTCCATAGTTTTTCAATGGATCAATGAAGTAAAGGAATATGCCTATCGGGAAGAAAATGACGCCTGCTGATATGAGAAGGTAGCGCACCCCCATGATGATTACGTAAAGGAGAAGGACAAGCATGTAAACAAGAGCAAGTGACAGCTCTAATCCTATATTCACTA
>JAGVZX010000121.1 GCA_018302185.1 Candidatus Woesearchaeota archaeon | reverse complement strand
AGAGATAGAAGAGAAGGATTTTGCTGCAAATAAGGAAGCTGCGGATGCATGCCCTGTGAATGTAATACATCTAGTGGATAAGGAGACGAAAGAGAAGATAATATAATCCAAGTTAATAGATATAATATTTTTAATTAATCTATCTCTTTAGGAGCAATCTTTCTAGAAGTTTTTTAATTTCCTTGTCAACAATCTTTTCTCTTGCGCTTTCGATGAACTCATCAAACTTCTTTGCTTTGTGTTGTTTCTGATATTCTAAAGACTGTATTACCATCTCTAATTTATCTAATTGGTGCAATAGTTTGGAAACTTTTGTCTTGTTGTTTTCGTATTCGAGCCAGAGCTTAAAATAGTATTTTCCGTTCTGCAGGTTGGCAAAGATTTTCTTCTGTGCTTTCTTCTCAAGCAAATGCTTTTTCTTTTTTGGAATGTTTTGCTCGGGAACAATGTCGCCAACATATGCTTCGCCAAGATCATGGATAAGAGCCATCTCTATGAGACGCAGTTTTTCTTTTTTTTGAAGGTCTAATTTGTCTGCAATCGCCATAGCCAGAACTGCAGTCCTGTAGCTGTGCTCGGCAACAGATTCTGCATTTTTGATGCCGCGAAGCACCCAGCCTGCTCGCTTGAGTGTCTTTAGTTTTCCGACGTCGTTGAAGAATTTTAGGAGATTCATTTTGTATGAGTTATCTTAACCAGTAAAAATAGCAGCCTGCTAAAATAATTTGTGCAAGTATCTGTTCTAATACCTTTCAACACTGTTATCTATCAATAAGCTCCATGCATCTATGCCGCCGTCCATGCTTTTTACATTCTTGAAGCCTGATTGGTGCAAAAATTTAGCTGCTGTCATGCTTCTGCCGCCGTGATGGCAGTGGACAACTATCTCTTTGTCCTTATATTTTTCCAGGATAGGCATCTGGGAAGGGAGCTCTGTCAATGGGATAAGAACAGTGCCATTGATGCTTGCAATCTCACGTTCGTCTGGGTTTCTCACATCTATAAACAGAAAATCCTCTTTCTTTTCAATCTTTTTGATGACATCATGTACAGTTGTCTTCAGCTGCTTGATTTTTGTAGTGTCAAACCTGCAGATAGGGCATTTCATTGAATCTAATTGCGGAAACATAGCATAAAAGAATTATTATGCTGTTTATAAAAGTAGCGGATTTTCTGAGATAAAATTATTGAGAGATAGATTTTTATATAACATTAATTTTATAGAAGATTAGAACCAGTTGAAGAAGATAAGATTGGATTAAGGATTTAATTAAGGAAGAGGTGTTGTATGGCAATCACTATCAATGTAAGCGGAAAAGGAATTCTTGAGGCAGATACAGAAGCTGTCTATGTTGGTTTTTTTCAGGCAGATGAAAATGGTTCTAAGGAATTAAAAGAAAAAGAAAGCTATGATTTTACTAAGCATGTTTCTAAAGCTGTTCCTTCACAAGTAATTGCAAAAGTAAAGGAATTAGTTTCTCAAAAGAAATTTGAAGGCAAGAAAAAACAGAATTATCCCATTTATCTGTCAGATAAGAAGCTGATTGTTGCTGTTGGCTTAGGCAAGAAAGAGGAATATAATAGCTATGTTTTTAGGCAAGCTGTTTCTTGTGCAGCAAAGAATGCCAGAGACAGGAAAGTGAAGAGCTATGCATTCTTTCTAGACAATAATCTTATCAGGATGAATCTTGAAGCAACTGCACAGGCATTTGGAGAAAGCACCTTTCTTAGCTTATATAAGTTTGACCAACTGAAAACAAAAAACAAGAATGGAAACGGAAATGGCAATGGAATCTTACAGAGTGCAGAGTTGCTAGTTGAAGATAAGAAGAATATTGAAAATGCAAAAAGAGCTCTTAATGGAGCACAGGTAATATCTGAAAGCATCAATCATGTACGCGATCTGATAAATCTGCCGCCTAATATTGCAACGCCTAAATATATTGCAGATAAAGTTAAAGAGCTTGCAAAAAAATACAAGCTGAAATTTACAGTGCTTGGCAGAAAAGAGATTGAGAAAAATAACCTAAATCTGATCAAAGCAGTCTCTTCTGGAAGCAATGAAGAAGCCCAGTTTGTGGTTCTTGAATATAATGGCAGCAGCAAAGCTCCAATCTGTTTGGTAGGAAAAGGCATAACATATGATTCTGGTGGATTGAATTTAAAGCCTTATGTAGGAAGCTCTGCTTCGATGAGAAACATGAAAAGCGATATGGCAGGCGCAGCATCAATGTTAGCAGTCGTTGAGATAGCAGCAAGATTAAAATTAAGTGCGCATATAGTTGCATTAATGCCGTTGTGCGAAAATATGCCAGACGGAAAATCATACAGATGTGATGATGTAATAAAAGCATATAATGGCACAAATGTGGAGATCACAAACACAGATGCAGAAGGAAGATTGGTTCTTGCAGATGCGCTTGCTTATGCGCAAAAATACAAGCCTGCATGTTTGATAGATGCAGCTACTTTGACAGGCGCTGCGTCAGTTGCAGTCGGATATATGGGCGCTTGCGTTATGGGAAGCAAAGAGATCGTTGAAAAGCTGAAATTTGCGAGCAAAGATTCAGATGAAAGGATATGGGAGCTTCCGTTGTGGGAAGAATATGCTGAGCTGCTAGATAGCAAAATTGGAGATCTGAAGAATTCCAATGAAAGCTCTGGGCCTGGAACTATCATGGGCGGAATTTTTCTTAAAAATTTTGTTGAAAAAACTCCTTGGGCGCATCTTGACATAGCTGCAACAGCTACAACTGAGAAGGATGTGCATTACACAGAGAGCGGAGCAACTGGTTTTGGAATCAGGTTATTGGTTGAGTTTGTGAAGAAATACAGGTAAGATATACATTGAGTAGTATGATAATAGAGTTATAATATTATAAAAATATTGTTAGATGATAAAAAAGACGATTTGCCAATATGCAAACCAAATGCCCAAAATGCGGTAGTGTAGAGATAAAAGTTATTAAGTATATAGGCAGCAACTGTGTCATATGCTATAAATGCAAATATGATGAGACTTCTGAATTGGACCTGACGCCAGAATACAAGAGCAGCCAGAAAGCAAAAGGACAGTATTCTCCTTATAAGGCAGGCGGTGGAAAAAGAAGCATCAAGAAATAAAATCTTCTGTTAAACTTTAGAATAATAGGTTATATTTTCTTATTTAATCTTTCTTACTATTCCTTTCTCAGCATCCACTTCAACCAGCTCATCGTCTTTGAAAAATTTAGTAGCCACCTTTGTGTTGACGATGCAGGGAACGCCTAGCTCTCTAGAAACGATCGCTGCGTGGCTTGTTATGCCGCCTTCATTTGTAACGATAGCAGCAGCCTTCTGCATTGCAGGAACAAAATCAGGATGTGTTGTAATTGCTACAAGAATATCGCCTTTCTGGACTTTTGAAAGGTCTTTTATGCCGTAGATTATCTTTACTTTGCCAGTTGCATAACCTTTTGATGCGACCATGCCAGTTATTTCGGTTTTTTGCTCTGAAACTTCCAAGTGTGATTTTCTGAACTCACTTATTTTTATCTGATCAGATTCAAGGGTAATGAGATTGTTTTTCCAATAGATAAGGAAGCCTAGCTTTCTTTGGTTAATTTTGTTTTTATCTATAGTGTAATTTTTATCTGCTGCAGGATTGGAAATTAAGGAGATTATCTCTGCATTAGTGAGATAAGCCAAATCTTTTCTTTTTAGGCTGCATCTTGCTGCAATCTCATCAAACAATATGTAGATGTAAAATACTGCCTGCCTTCTGTAAACATCTCTCATGTCTTTCACATAAGTTAGTTGCTGGATCTGCCTGAACAATATTTTTTCTTTTGTAGATAATTTTGCTAGTTTGGCTGCCTGTGAGAAACCAAGCATGCTATTAGCTGCAGCAGGAGTAGTATGGTCAAAAAAATCAATCAGTTCCTTTCTTGTCCATGGCTCATTATGGATATCTAAGCAAGACATCCATGTATAATCTTTTAGTAATTTAGCGATTGTTTTTTCCGGAAGAGTTTGGTGCTTTGCTTTTAAGTTTGCTAATTTGTCCTGCAATGAGAGGATACCGCTTTTTTCAGAGGGGGAAAATAAAGCTTTGAAAATCTTATCATGGTTTTTATTTCCATGAAGGTTCTTTTTATCCAATAATTGCTTGCCTTTCTCTGAGTAGATGTTATTTAACAAAAATCCCATCCATAAGTAAGCTGAGTAGAGGTTAAGGATTTTGAGGTAATCTTGGTATAAGTTTAATAATCCCTTGTTTGTTAATTTAGAGAGAGGTTTTTTGGAAATGTTTTTTGCAGCTGTAACATATTCTTTGCCGTACTTATGGAAGTTTGATATCAATCTCTTTAATTTTTTTGGATCAGAATATTCTTTATCTAATGCAGCATGCAAAGCGTTCCATTCTGCTGGATCTGCGTAACAAGCCTGGTTTCTTTCTTCTGGAATATAACATTGAGTTAATAATAATGCAGCAACATGCTCTTTAACTTCTTTTCCTAGAGAGCGCAGGCTAGCTTCTGTGTACTGCACAGAGTATTCGCGCGAAAAGAGCTTGGTGAGGGACATTTTTGGGAGGATAAAGTTAGGGTGTTTTAATAGGTTTTCTATTGCAAAAATAGATAATAGAGGATTAATACAAATATAGAAACTACTACCAATAGTTTGAGATAATAGATAGGATTATCTGTACCTGTTAGATTATGTGAATTTTCATAAAACCTTTGTGCGTCTCTTTCGTGTAGTTCAATCATTTTTAATCACGATATAGAGGTAGCTATTGCTAGATATAAGCTTTACTACCCCCCTTAGAGGGTAATTAATAGAAATATTTATATAGCAAAAGAAAGTATGATAAAGATTATGGACACACAAGTATTAGAGAATATGGGCATGACAAAAGGCGAGATTAAAGCCTATCTTGCATTATTGGAACTAGGTTCAAGCACAGCTGGACCGATAGTCAACAAAAGCAGAGTGTCCCCGTCAAAAGTATATGATATATTAAGCAGGCTGATAGAGAAAGGGATTGTGAGCTACATTGTTAAAGGCAAAGTCAAGCATTTTAATGCAGCTGCTCCTGAAAGATTGCTTGCATTTGTTGAAAAGAGAAAGGAAGAGCTTGATGATAATGAAGCAAAGATAAGAGAGTTATTGCCGCAGCTAAAGCTGAAGCAAGGAAAGCAAGAGCAGAAGGCAGAGATATTTGAAGGCATCCGCGGCATAAAGACATTCTTTGACATGGCTTATAACGAATGCCCAAAAGGAGGATGTGTTTATGCAATAGGCTACCCATTGCAGGCAAGCAAATTATTCAACGCATATTTTAAGGAATTTCATCAGAAAAAGCTGAAGCATAAGATCTCTGCAAAGATAGCATATAATTATGATGCCTGGTTTGCGAAGAAAAGAGAGAAAAGGGAATTATGCGAGCAAAGATACTTGCCAAAAGGAATCTCAACCCCTGCATGGATATACTTCTTTGGAGATGTTGTAGGGATAATTACAGTAACAGAAGAGCAGAAGATCTGCTTCATGATAAAGAACAAAGAGGTTGCAGAAAGCTATATGAATTACTTTAACTTGATCTGGAAGCAGGCGATTAGGACAGGGAGATAGAACATATAAATTACACTAATTCCAACTGATCTGCAGCAGTCAATATGTTTATTACTTTTGTGCCTTGTGTTATTAAAACTGCAGTATCTCTAAATAACTTATGCTCTAGATCTTTTCTTGATGCCCCTATCGGCAATGTTGGGAATGGCCTAAAGTTTTTCTCATCTTTTTTCATTGCTTCGGATATAGGTAGGTCTTTACCATATGTTCCATCAACTAATCCTGGCTTTAGAATTTGAAGCAAAACACTGCCATATTCCCAATCATCATCTTTTACCAAAGGCATTTGGCTTATGCCAATCTTTTCCATCTTAGCTACAATATCACCAACTGTTTGATCAGGAGTTGCAAAAAGTATGTCTTGGAATTTAAGAGGCTTATCATTAACAAGCTGCTCTATAGTTCGTTCTGGCTCTTTTCGCTCAAGATCATTATCATTCATCCAGATAGGATCTAAAAATCTGTTCAAATATGCTTTGCCATCATCAGGTAATATAATGTAAGCCTTGGCACTAATTGTCTCACAGCTGCTAATGCTGCACCAGATGAGCCACCAACTGTAAGCCTAGATTTTAGATAAAAAGATTTTGCCTCTCCAAAAGCCTGTCGGTCAGCTACTTTTAAAAATTCATCAATAAGATCAAGATCTGTGTTTCCTGTCTTATGGTCCATGCCAATGCCTTCTACTTTGTAAGCGCCATCATGCGGCTTTATCTCATCTTTTGTCGGCAATCTGGCATGTGCCCTATAATAATCAAAAATAAATTGTAAAGGCGAGCCAACAGGATCTACACCGATAACTTTAAGGGTTGGATTTTTTTCTTTCAGAAATCTGCCAGTACCGCTAATCGTACCGCCAGTGCCAGAGCCAGCAACAAGATAAGTTACTTTACCATCTGTTTGCATATAAATTTCCGGACCTGTAGTACGATAATGTGCCAATGAGTTAGAAGGATTGTTGTGTTGATTAGTAAAAAAGCCATTAAGCTCAAATGCCAATCTTTCTGCAACACCAGTATAACTTTCTGGAGAGCCGTGCGCAGCATCTGTTGGTACAACAATAACGCTAGCACCATATGACCGCAATAACTGGACTTTATAAGGGTCCATTTTTTGTGGAATTGCAAGAACAACCCTATAGCCACGAGGTATGCCGGAATTTACTAAACCAAATCCTGTGTTCCCAGATGTGCCTTCTGTTATTATATTTCCATGTTTGTTAGGCAGCCATAAACCAGTTTGCTTATCAATAGGCAGTTCACTTGGAGTTATTATCCCATCTGCCTCAGCATCATCCAACATCTGTTCTGCAATCCTATCTTTAACAGAGGTATTAGGATATTTTCCTTCAACCTTAGCTAAAATTCTACCTTTTGCTCCTGGAAAATAAGAAGTTATATCTTCTAATGGTGTTGGTGTTTCTATACTTGCTCTTACAGGAGCTTGTCTTATCAAATATACCATTTATTATCGACCTACAATTATTAAATTTGATTAAGAGCAGGTTAATAATCTATAATTTAAAAAGTTATTGTTTTTTTACTATTTAGAGATAGTATATATTTTTTACAAAATACCTAACCAAAAGATATTTCACAAATAATTTAAACTTAAGAATTATTTCTTAAACCTGTGATAAGATGGCACTGCTAGAATCAAACATGACAGCATTGAAGCTTGGCAAGAGAGCAAAAGATTTTACTCTGCTTGGCACAGATGAGAAGATGCATTCTTTGAATGAGATTGCTAAGAGTGATAAAGGAGAAAGTGATAAGCCAAAAGCTATAATAATCATGTTCATGTGCAACCATTGCCCGTATGTGAAGGGCATCATGAATAGAATTAATAAAATCAGAGAGATGTTTTCTCGAGAGGAGTTAGTTATTATCGGCATAAACAGCAATGATGCAGCTAATTATCCAGATGACAGCTTTGAGAATATGAAGCATTTTCATAAAAAGTTTCATGTTGACTTTTATCTGCTTGATGAGACTCAGGAAATTGCAAAAGCCTATCATGCAACATGCACACCAGATATTTTTCTGTTTGATTCTGAGCTGAAATTAGCTTACCATGGAAGAATTGATGATGGATACCTGGATGAGAGCAAAGTCAGGCAGCAGGATTTAGTAAATGCAATCAAGAAAACTGTTGATGGAGAGAAGATAGATGTTGCGCAGAAGCCATCGATGGGATGTTCGATAAAGTGGAAGAACATGGGAGTGCACCCCTAAAAAGATAGTTAATCAAAGAAAATCCATTTATCAAGAGCGCCTTTTTATAACATCATTAAGATGTAGGATCACTTTGTCATGAAAATCGTCTGTAATGGTACAAAGTTTTCTCTTAATTATTTTTTCGTGTATCGTAAATATGCGATGAGGCTTTATCCAGCTTCTCAAT
>JAGVZX010000002.1:20096-21011 GCA_018302185.1 Candidatus Woesearchaeota archaeon | reverse complement strand
GCAGCAAAGATAGCAGAGCTCAACAGCCAGATGTCTGACCTTAACAGACAGCTGGAAAAGGCAAGGACAACAGATTCACGCAGTGTTGGCTTAAGGATGTCATATCTTAGTTCTCTCAAGGAGAATGTTGACGGAAGCAAAGCAGATGTTATACAGGTATCTGGTCAGATTGCTGCGATTGAGACAGAGCTTGGCAGGCAGCTTCTGCAGTTAGAGTCAAGGCTTGCGCAAGCAGCAGGAGATTATCAGAGGACAGAGATAAATGCAGAGATAAATCTGGTGAACCAGCAGCTTCAGGCAGCTAAGTCTGTGAGAGATTCCATCATCCTGAACGGAGAAGTATCTTATGCTTATGAAAAGAGCATATCCTCTAAATTATCTTTAACTGCTGCTGCATCATTAAGATCAATATCACCATCAACAACATCAACAGATTCATCAACAATATCTTCAACTCTTCCTGCTCAAACAGATAAAAATGTAGAAAAAATAAGTTCCCTGATCTCTACTCGTCCATCTGAAGGGCAAAAGGAGTATGCTGCCATACAAAAGAGAGAGCAGCTGAGAAAAGAGCTTGCAGCTGATGCTGATTCTATCCAGAATCCAGAGATAAAAAAGATAATCCAGCTGATCGCTGATGATTCGCGTGAAACCACAAGCGACATAGCAAGCATCAAGATAAGGAATGACCTGAGAAAGATAATGCAGGACACAACTGACAAAGAATCATTATTGGTCGCTGCGCAGTATCTTAGAGACAAAGGCTATTCTGAAAACAGCAAGGGCTTGCAGTTCCAGGACGTGCAGTATGCTGTAAATAAATTAAGAGAATCAGGAGTTCCTGATGAAGAGATTCCAAAGGAATGGGCAGGGCTATTGAACAACAAGGATTTTGTTTCTGATGCAGCTATGGAA
>JAGVZX010000002.1:0-20089 GCA_018302185.1 Candidatus Woesearchaeota archaeon | reverse complement strand
TGACCAAGAGAGATACTATGCCGGCAGCATACGCCCGTTCAGGGCTTGACAATACCCTTGATAAATTGGGGATTAAAGATCCTGAGATACTAAAAACTGTCGAGACTAAGCTTGACAAGAGGATTGAAGGAGGTGTAAACTCGGCAGTTGCAGATTCAGTAAGCCAGCAGGCAGATGCTATCTCCCATCAGAAAAGTTATTTCAGCAGCTATGATGCACCAGTAGAAGCTTCAAAGAATCTCTGGGAAGGTGTTGATAAAGGGGAGTGGGGCACAGTTGCAGGAAATGCAGTAAGCGGCACATGGAGCATGGGCATGGCTACTATAGGCCTTGTTGGAAGCGGGCTTCATGATGCAATCGCAGTTGTATCAGGAGAAACGATATTAGACACATACAGTACACAATCCAAGAACGAAAGAACAAAAGCCAGAGAGAGAGGAGAGAAAGAGCAGAAATCTATCAGCAAACTTATGTCTTTGCAGCCAACAGAAAAAGCCGTAACCAACAAAGAGCTGGCAAGAGATGTTATGTATTCTATCTCAGAGCTCAGCAAGAATTCTCCCATCTTTGACAGGGATGGTGATGGCACCATAAGCATGAGCGAGGCAAACGGCGACAAGAATGAAGCGTCAAGAACAGCTAATGCAGAGCAATGGAGATTTCAACTCGATAATCAGGCAAAAACCATCAGGATAAAATATGGTCTGAACAATGATGAATTCACTTCAGATGACCTGATAAATCTTATGCTTGCAAATGAAAGGTCAGGCGGAGAGCTTGGTCATACCATGGCAGTCAGGGCAGCTAGCTCACAGACAGAAATACTTGCAGCAGACCTTAGGTTTAATGCGCTGGCTAAGATAGAAGGTGAGAGAGCTTCACAAAGAAGCGCAAATCTTGCTCTGATAGGTGGAGATCCAAAAGATCCTAACAGCATCTACAACAAAAATCCTCTTAGTAATGCGTGGACAGGAATAACACAGCCTCTTGCAGGCATAGCCTACCTTAACAGGGCATTGATGGGCACAGAAGCTGAGACGAATAAAGAAGATGCCAGAAGAAAAAGAGAAGCTGATGGTGTAAGATTGATTGCAGATATGCTGAATCCTTCCACCATAACAACATCCAGTGTTAATCGCGGTGTTACTCTTGATGAGATAAGCAAATTAGTCAATGCAGATGATCCATTAAGCAGAGCTCAGGGCAAGAAAGAGTTAGAAAATCTTCTGAACAAAGATAAAAAGATAAATGACAAAACTCAAAAGATAAAGATAACTGACCGTGATATCCGTGCGATAGCACAGGCATTAGAAGACAATCCTCAATTAATTGCTGCAAGAGCATCTGAGCTAAGCTCGCAGGGAAAGCTTGTCGAGGCAAATACTCTGCAGGCTTTGAGCTACAAGAAAGAAGCAGAGATCCAGATGCAGGCAAGAAACCTTGACGGCGCAGAAAATTATGCAAGATTGGCAGCAAAGTCTGATGCATCTCAGCAGGATTTTGCTGAGGACGTTGCCGCAAAAGCAAGATTTGAAAGGGCATCAGCGCCTGTCATCAATACTGTATATGAAGTTGGAAACATTGCAACAGGCATAATCACTATGGGTGGAGTAGGCAGCGGATTAGCTGCAGTTGCAAAAACAACAGGAGTGACTAAATATCTGGCGACCACAAGAGTGGGAAGCATGTGGAATGCAAGAAGCGCATCACAGGCTGCCTCAGCATCAAGAGAAGCTGCAGCAGAAACAATAAAAGATGCTGCAAAAGCTGCTGTGAAATCACCAGCAAATAAGGAGCTTGCTGAAAGGACAATCCAAAATGTAAAATCTGCGATGCAGGAGATGAACACTTATGAAACAGCAGCAAAAGCAGCAAGAGCAGCAGGAAATTATGCAAAAGCTGCAGAATATCTTGAAAAAGTTTCAGAAGCAGCATCAAAAATATCACAAGCGCAGGCAGAACTTGCCAGAGCAACAAGCATCATAAAAAACCCTGTTCTTTACGAGCAGGTTCAGGCTATCGGGCAGTTCCTAAAGCCTGTAGGAGAATTCATGTATAAGCCTGGCGAAATCTGGGACGAGACTGTAGATGAGGCGATTGAAGAGACAGGAGAGACTACGAAAACTATTGGAAGCATTGTTGGCGCATCTCTCGGAAGAGGAAGAAGCAGATTGAACGCTGCAACAAATACAAAAGATTACCGAGCAAAATCCTCTGCACAGTTTAAGGCATACACACAGCAGAATGCAGACGCTCTAAGAAATTCTTACGCGATCTATGATGGGCAAGCATATTCTGTTGATGTTGATTCTAACGGAGAAGTCACACTGACACCTGCGCAAGCAAATATTCCTGCATTGCAAGGATATCAACAGCCAAGTACATCACAGCCAGAAGCATCACCTCCAGAAGCACCACCACCAAGTGCACCGCAGCCAGAAGCATCACCTCCAGAAGCACCACCACCAAGTGCATCACAGCCAAGTACATTACCAGAAGAAGTATCAGAGCCAGTTACATCACCGCCAGAAGCACCAGAGCCAGAGACATTACCACTAGATACATTACCTACAGAAAAATTACAGCCAGAGAATTTACTGCCAGAAGCATCAGAGACATTTACAGTACCATCAGATACATTACCTGAAGAAGTATCAGAGCCAGTTACATCACCGCCAGAAGCACCAGAGCCAGAAAAATTACCACTAGATACATTACCCACAGAAAAGTTACAGCCAGATAAATCAAAGCCAGAGACATTACCGTTAGACACATCACAGCAAGATACATCACCGAAAGGCACATCACAGCCTCCTGCCAGATTAAAGATAGGGGATCTTGATCGTGCCCAGGGCCTTGTAATAGTCGATGCTTCTGGAAAGCCTGCAGTTGACAAGGATGGAAAAAGCATCAGCAGGCAGTTTGGGCAATTGCAGTTAAATGTCGCATCAGATGCAAGCAAGGCAGCGATCGATAAGGAGATCAAAGGCGCGTCAAAAGGCGAGGCAGAATTCTTGGAGCACCAAAGAACACTTGTTGATGTAGATACAGCGATCAAAGCTGCACAGAGAGATGCTGCTTTAGCGCAGCAGGAGCTTGACATGTTAAGAAATGGCAATGCTCCTGCAGAAGAAGTCAGGGTAGCAGAATCAAGGCTTGCAGGATCATCTCAGGCTGTGAACAAGGCCATGCAGGATTATGCAATACTAAGCCGTGATGCTGCAAGATCAGATGCTGATGCGATGCAGGCAGAGATAGACAAAGTTGCTCAGAAGTATTATGCAGCTCAGGAAGGAAGCAATGCAGAATCAGAGCTTGAGCAGCAGTTAGTTGCGCTTGGATATATCAGGCAGCAGAAAGCTATTGAAGCAGCAGAACATGATGCGAGCCTTCTTTCCCTGCAGGCAAATGATGCAGCTCAAAAAGCGCGTGATGCAAGGTCTAAACTAGAGGCTGAGACAGATGCGCAGAAGAGAAGAGATCTTGAGCAGCAGCTTATTGAAGAGGCAGATACCCTGGCAGAAAAGCAGAAAGAGCTTGCTGCAGCAAAGGAACAGGTAGCAAAAGAAAAAGCTGAGAAAGAAGAGACTTACCAGCAATTATTAAATGCACAGAAAGATGATGCTGCAAAGAAAACTTCTTCCCTAAATCCATTTGCAAGAAGAGATGCAGCAAAGGAGATAGAAAGCATAGAGCAAAGCGAAAGATTTTCTGCGCAGCAAAGGCAGAAATATCTGGATGAGCATGCTGCAGCAGAGACTGAAAGGAAATTGTCAGAGATAACTTCTATTATTGCACAGGGCACTGTCTCTGATCCGGTTACTTCTCATGCGCTGCAGGAGAATTCTCAGCTTGCGCAGGAGTTAGGCAAGATTGAGGTTGTCATAGAGATTCTTGAAGATCGTCTTGTTGCATCTTCAGATAAGCAGGGTGAAGCCGGTATAGTTGAGCAGATAGAAAACCTGAATGCAAGAAAAGCCCAGATACTGCAGCAATTGGAGTTGAACAGATTAGACCTCTTAGTCTCTTATAATGATATCAAGAGTCAGCATGAAGCAGCGATGCAAAAAGCTGCCCAAGAAGCAGAAGCCAGGATGAAGATTGAAGAGCAGGCATATGCAGAAAATGCAAGAAGAAATGCAGAAACTGAAAAAATAAAAGCTGAAACTGAGAGAATAAAAGCTGAAACTGAGAAGCTAAAAGCAGAAACTGAAAAAATAAAAGCTGAGGAAGAGAAAAAAGCCAGAGAAGCAGCTGCACAGCCAACATCTCCTTTAGGTCAAGGTACTGCTCCTGCAACTACTACGCCAATAGATAAATTATCAGGTCAAGGTGTTTCTCAAGAAACAATTGACAAGCTCAAAAAAGAGAAGTTCAATACTATTGAAGATTTAAAAGGAATCAGTAGTGGAGAATTGCAGATAATAGAAGGCATTGATGCAGCAACTGCAGATTCTATATTAAGTGCAAGAGATAAAGTATTAGCTACACCTCCATTAACTGCAGGACAACAACAAAGTACGCAATCACCTGCACCTAGAACAGAAGCGCCTGCTGCACAGCCTATTGCTCCGACTGCACAGCAGCCTGAAGCTCAGCCAACTGTTGCTCCGACTGCACAACAACCTATCGCACCAACTGGACAACAGCCTGCAGGACAGCCTGTAGTTGCTCCGACTGCACAACGACCTATCGCACCAACTGGACAACAGCCTGCAGTTGCTCCACAAGCTGGACAAGGACAAGCAGCAGTACCACAAACTGATAAAAGTGCACCATTGCAGAAGCCTGCAACGCAAACACCTGTTACCCAAACACCAATTGCTGTAAGAGATTACGGACAAGTCAGGCAAGAGCTGCTTGCTGCGTTTGATGCAAAAGATAAAGCAAAAGCAGATTATGGCAGATTACAGAAACAGGCAGATGACTTGAAAGCAAAGAATGGTGAAAAAGATCCAAAAACCCAGGCAGCTGTTCAGGCAGCACAGGATGCTAAAAAGAGAGCTGAGGAAGCTGAAAAGATACATGCTTCATTAGATAAAGAAATTGGTCTGATCCAGAATATTCCAGACGCAAGGCAGAAAGCAGTAGATGCTAGGAAGGAATATGAGAATGCCAGAGGAACTGCAGAACAAATAATAATTGAAGAAGGTGAAGGATTTGCAAAACAGTTTGCTAAAGATGAATTAAATAAAGCTGATGAAGCTAAAACAAAACTAGATAAAGCACAGCAGGATGCAGAAAGTAAGGAAAAAGAATTAGCTGACCTTCTCAAGCAAAGACAAGCAGATGCATTAGTAAAATTCAAAGATAAATTAGCTGGCAGATTAACAAGCTCAGAGATTAAGAGCTATGGTACAGCTGCAGGATATTCTTTTGGAGAAATTCTGAGAGAAGCAGGAATTGATGTTAACGATCCTGCTGCGCTTGGAGAGATTGCAGATGCAATAAATTCCAGATTACAGGATGCTGAAATTAAAAGCGATGATGCAGTTGTAGATCGTTATTCTCAAGAAATGTTAAAAGATGCAGGAATAAAAGATGCTAGAACACAAGCACCAGTAACAGGCAGCGATAGGATCGCGTTACAAAACCTGCTTGGCACAACACTTATCGCAAAAGGAAATGCAGAAACTAAATTAGGTAATGTTGATGCTGCAAAACAAAGCTATGAAGCTGCAAAGAAAGTATTAGAAGAAGCTGCTAAGGCAGATAGTGTTGTTGTAAGCAGAGCTGGAAAAATATTGAGAGGAAGTGGAAGAGCAGTTAGAAATACAGTTGTAGGGGTATTTTCTTACGGAGCATCAGGAATAGTTGGGTCAACATTAGGTGTCAGCAAGGTAGTTGGTATAGGGTCTTATGTTTTAGGAGCTACTAGTTTTGCAATTGGAGGTGTGACAAGTCTAGTCAGGTCTCCTGCATATGTAATATTTGGCAAGAAAGTTGACCCAAGTAAGAATCGTTGGCAAGATATGAAAGCTAGAGCTAAAAAGCCATTTGAATTTAAGACATCAAAAAAAATATGGAGATTTGCTGGAAATGCATGGACAGCAACTACATTAAAAGATGGGACCAAATCATCATTTAATTATGCCACTAAAAAGTTTAAAGACATAGCTGCACCAGTTACGAAAGCGCCAAGAAAAGCACTTAGGACAAATATTGCTGCTGTTGATGATGAATTACGGCAGTTAGCAAACCATGAAAGAGCAAAGCCTGCTGCCGAAAATAGTGGAAATTCTCCTGCTGCAAAAAAAGTTGGTGAGATGACTCATGCTGAATTTGAGGCTACAGTTGAGAAAGGAGTTAGTAAGGCATTAGCTGCAAGAGATGCTGCGCAAAACGCAGCTGCAGACACTACAACAACAGACGCAGAAAGAATCGCATTGGAAGAAAGAGCTGCAGAAGCAGAGAGAAAATTAGCTGATGCAGAAGCTGAACTTGCAAGATTAAGATCAGCAACAACAACTGTCCAAGAAGCAGTTGCACCAGAAGTTCCTGTTGTACCGAGTGCACCTGTTGTTCCAACTGCACCTGTTGATCTTACTGCAGGTACAAATGTAAGATCATTTGATGAGGTCATTTCTCCTGCTGAGATGAAAGCATTTGAAGAGAAGTTAGATGCAAATAAAAAACTAGAACAAGAGAAATCAGCACATGAGTTTAACATACAGGAATATGAGAGAAGATTAAAAGAGGAGAGAGAAATTGCCAGCCAGATTGAAGCTGCTTACAAAAAAATGCAAGAAACTGGAGAAATAGCTGTATCTGATAGTCCTGGTGTAACAGCAGGTACTTTTATAGGAAAATCACCTCAAACATTTAGCATAAATGGAAGAACCTATAAATTTACTCAAAAGGCAGGGGACTATTATTGGTTTTCAGATATTGAAACTGGTAATGGATTAAGAATAGAACCATCATCATTAACACAATCTAAATTAACTGATACACAGGCAAAATTAGCTGAAGTGAATAAAAAGCTTGGTGAATTATCAGCGACCATTGATAAGGCAAAGCAAGCTAAAAAACTAAAAGAGTTACATGAGATTAGGCAGTCATTGGAAGAACGAGTAAGTGAAGCAGAAGCTGCATTAAAAGATGAAGCTGGCTTAACTGCTGCAACACGTAATTGGGCGAATCCGGGTATACCTGCTTCAGAATTTAGAGAAATAAACAGGAAAAGATTTCAAGAGCAATTATCATCTGGTCGTAAGCAGTTAGAGAAAATTAATGAAGACATTCTTAGTCTACAGGAATTTGTTGTGTCACAAGCTGCTCCAGATGCTGCACCAAAATTAGAAAAAGCAGATAGCGTTGTTGCAGTTGCTCAGACTGGTGATAAAACTGCAGATGAAATTCAAACTCAACAAACTCCTGTATTAACAGAAACTGCTCCTGCATCAACAGCACCACAGCTAACTTTGCAGCAATTAAAGGATGCGTTTGCTGTTAAAAATCTGATTGGCGATGGGATGTTAAACCAGCTGTTGGTGATAGCGAACAAGAAAGGCATAACAACAGTTGAAGGGATTGCAAGCTTGAGGGATGTTGATCTGCAGGGATTCAATCAGAACCAGAAAAAATCAGTATTGGCAGCTGCGCAAAAATTAGCTGCAGAGAAAGCTGCAAGAGAAGCAGCAACTGCATTAAAAAATACCGAAGCGCCTGAGGTAAAGCCTGCTTCTAATGTAGTAAAGATAAGCGATTATGTTTTGGATGAAACAGGAAGAGCCATTAAAATAGTGCAGGAGGTTGAATCTGCAGAGCAAGCTTCTCAAGACATGTCTGAAGCCAATAACGAAATTAATAGAGAGATGCAAACTATTATTGAGAATAATCCTGAATTACATGATGCGTGCAGCAATTGTCAAAGCTTAAGAGCTGATGTTGAAAAAATATTAAATGAAGCTAGAGCAGCATATGAATCTAGAGATGGAAAAACTGCTACAAAAAAGATAGAGGAAGCTTATGCGCAGCTGCATGAGGGTATGGATGAATTAATTAAACAAGTAGAAGAAACAGAAATTGATGTTGAGAAAGCAAAGATAGAATTTTCACCATTTAATCGCAATAGGTTAAGAGATCTGATAACTAATGAATTGCCTAAAAAAGGACTTAAGGGTAAAGAAGATCTCCTTAAAAAACTTAAAAAATTAGATGCTGCTGCTGCAAAATGGAATGCGCCTTTATCTGGCGCAGATGCGCAAGCTGTCAAGAAAGGATTAGAAGCCAAGAGAGACTTTAATGCAGAAGTTGCTGAGGCAAGGCAAGGGCTTCTAAAGAATGCTGATCTAGACAAGATCGTGCTGGTAACAGACGGAAATTTAATTGTGCAGGAGAGATTTGCAAGAACCTATTTCAAGGCAGAAGACGAAAAGATCAAGATAGCTGCAAGAAAAGTGTTGGTGTTGGCGCAGGAAGTTGAAAACACGGTTTCTGGCAGGCCATTAAAAAAATTAACAGCAGGAGAGCAAGCTGTTATTCAGAAGAGAATAAATAGCATCTTAAACTCAATATCAGACGCAGAAGCCCAGGTGGTGCTCGAAACATTGATAGATTATACAGGCAAGAATACTAAGGCATTATCTGGCGGAGAAGTTGCTACTCTCTTAGATTTGAGCACTAAACAGAACCCTAAGCTGGAGTTTGCATTTTCACCAGAAAGCTATCTTGCTGAAGATACATCCATAACCACAGAAGGCAGGCTTAACATGAGATTGACAACTGAAGATGTTGATGTGTTGGTTGAGCAAAAAGATGATGGAAGCTGTTGTAGGATATTGCAGCCAGATGGCAAGCCGTTGACAGATGCGCAGGATAAGTCTATTATATCAAATGAGAGGGCAAAACTGCAGATACAGAAAGCAACTGAAAGATTTGAGAAAGCCATTGCTGGGATTGAAGCTCAGCAAAAACTGGAGCAGGATAAAAAAATTCTTGTAAGAGAGCTGCCTTCTTTTTTTGGAGAAGTCTCGCTTGACAAGCTTACGCTAAAAGAGAGGATAGAATTGATAAAAAAAGTCAGGGCAGAACTCACAAGGCAGCATGCTTCTGCACTAGTGCAAAAAGCTGGGAGTGAATCTGAATTTTATAATACTGTTGTTGATGAAGTTTATATTGCGCATAAGTCTAATTTTGACAAATTATTGCAGCAGCGAAAATTAGTAGGAGAAGGAATCACGATTGACAGGTTAGTCCAGGAAAGTGAAGCATACTTGGTGGCGATAGGAAATAAATTTGTTGAGCAAAACAGGCAGCGGATTGCAGAACGCTTGGTCTCTTATCTAAGCAGCAAAGGCCTTACGGCCGAGGCTCAGATAACTGCGCACATAAAAAGCTTGCTGAACAGGCCAAGGTACACAGAATCTCAAAAGCAGGATTTGCTGGCAGCAGTAAAAGCAGCTGGCTTAAAGAACATAATAGCTGCTGTGCAGAAGACTGCAGGAGTGGATTCAGAAAAAGCAACTGAGGTTGCAACTGCTGTATTGGAATCAAGCCCTTGCACTAAGTGCATTGCAGTTCCGTTGTTTATTAAAGAGATCGATGCAACTGTAAAAGCAATAAGTGCCCAAGCAGGCTCATCAAAAACAATAGATGCGATAATGGATGAAGCAGCAGCAACTGTGATACTAAGATACATAAATGCTGTTGAAGCTGGAGATATTAATGTTGAGAATAATATCAGAGAATTAGAAGGGGCAATAGCTCATTTTGAAGCAAAAGGATTTGTGCAGACTCAAGTTGAAAAAGATATAGTAGCAGCAGCAAGGCGTAAGATAACTGAGCTTAAATCTCAATCCACTCCTGGAAAAGCAGCAACTGCAACTACAAGCACTGCAGTTAGCATTGAAGTCATCATTGGTGGAAAAATAGTTGCATTAACAGAAGGCCAGACAATCACGCTTGGTAGGTCAATTAATAATAATTTTGTGCTGGATAATCCAAGCGTCTCAAGGAATCATGCAGTAATTACATTTGAAGGTGGTCAACTATATCTTACAGACTTGGGCAGCAGTTATGGGACATTTGTAAACGGAAAAAAAGCTGATAAAAACGTTAAGGTTCCGATAACTGCAACTGATGAGGTTAGCTTGGCAAATTCTATCAAGGTCAGTTTTGTGCAGGCAGCATACCCTAAGATTGATGTTAAGAAAATAGAGCTTGATGTTGCCAGAATAAATCAGAAAATAACTGATTTTGAAAGTGTGCAAGGAGAGTTTACTGAGTTATTGTGGACGCATAATGCGCCTGTTGAGTCTGTTGATGCAATATTTGGAAGCGGAAATATACGGGCAATAGATGAGGCTGGCAAGATAATTAAGAGAGGAGCTAATTTTAGATATGGCTTGGACTCACAGTTTGGAGAGATCAAGTTTGTGATGAAGAAAGGATTTGAGCAAAGCTATAAAGGTGTTGATGGAAATGGCAAAGTAACTCAACAAGCATTCTTCAGCGACCTATATAGGCAGGCAGAGAACAGGTATGGCAAAAAATTGACTGAACAAGAACTAAAACAGAAGCTCGCAGAAGATTATGAGTTTAGAAATAAACTAGGAAAATATCCTGAAGAGGAGACATTAGTAGGCGATAAAGAAGTTTACAAAAGAAGTTATACTAATCCGCAATTACAGATATCTGAGGATGTTAAGATTACTGAAGTAGAAGCAGTATTAGTGCCAGAGCATCTATATAGCCAAGTCGTTGCAGCTGCACAAAGAAATGGCTTTGATACAGGCAAGATCATAAAAGTATCTGGTACAGGAACTGCTAATGGATATTATGCATATCATGAAGGTAAAAAAATAGGTGATTTAGGTTCTGCAGTTGCAAAAGGAGTTGCTAAGCCGCCAATTACACTAAATAAAGATAATACAGTTAATCAAGGCAGCTCTAGTAACCTAATTGTAAATCCAGGATCATATAAGATGGAAGAGCAGGCATACTTAAGGTTATTAGCTCAGCAGAAATTAAAAGATGCAGAAGTGCAGGCAGCTGTTCAACAGCCTAGAGCGATTGCAGAAAGCGAAGGATTAAGAGAATCTGCGCAAAAAGCTGTCAAAGTCGGATCACCGGCTGCTGCAGATAAACCATCTGGTATAGGAAATAATATTGCTTCTAATATAGATAATGATAAATTATATCCTTGGCTGGATCAGGTTATAGCAATGAATTCTGTTGCAGGACAAAAACTTTCACCTGAACTAGTGGATAGGATTTTAACAGGCGCCTTAGCTAGAGTAGAAGAGCATAACAAAATTAAATTTCCTGATGTAGATGCAGTAAAACAAAGATATATCAAAGAGAGGCTTGGGCAAGCAGTGTGCGCAAGCCCTTGTGATACTTCTACTCATAAGGCAGAAGTAGCGATTAGAGAGGCTCTTGGAACTGCGATAACTTCACAGTCAACTGATACAGGCACCGCTACTTTAGAAGCACCTGCACCAGAAACAACAGAAACTGCGCCAGTAGAAACGCCTGGAAAACCACTTGATCAGGCAACTATTGACAATGCTGCAAATGAGTTCATGCAAGAGTTTAATGCTGAATTAGCAGAGCCTAATGCAGTAGAGATTTTAGGCCATGCTGCTGGAGAGAATATCAAGATCTCTCAGAAATTAATTGAGATAGGTGAAGCGCTTGGTCAATTGAAGAATAGAAATTCTGAGACTGCAAAGAGATTGCGCAGAGCAGCTGAAGCATTATTGCTGAAACAAAAATTGATAGCTAAAGACATTGCTAAAGATATAGATTTAGCAAACCTTCTCAATACATTTGCTGCACAGAATAAAGAGCTCTTAGGCAAAAAATTAAAGATTAGTCCGACTCAGGTAATTGGCATAAACGCAGAGTATGTTGAGATAGTTGAATCAGGCACTGGAGGATATAATCTAAGATTTTATGATAAGAATGGAGTGATAATACGTTCAGATAAATTATTTGTGAACATCAAGCTTGAAGATCTGAATAAATTTACATTTGAAGATGCAAGCGTAAATCCTAAAATTAATGCTGTGCTTGAGCAGAAAAAAGCAGTGATTGCTGCATTAATTGCAGATATACGAAACGAGGTAGAATTCCAAGAAAAATCTGTAACAGCAGAAGAGCTTGAGAGAGTAGACAAGAGATTAAGAGAGAATGGATTGCCAGATGCTGAAGTCAAGGCCTTAATGAAGCCGTTATTAACAGCTTCTGTTGAGAATTCTAATGCTGTAAAGCAATTAAGGCAGATAAATTCAGAGATAAAGAATCCTCAAATAAGAAAAGCTGCAGAGACAGCATTAGCAGCTGGAATTTCCGGATTTGTAAATGACCAGCTGAAAGCAGAAAACAGGGAAGTTAGATATCACAGCATAGTGCATTGGAACAATGTTGTCAATGATGTAAAAACAAAAATAAATAAATTCTATTCTGAGAATGCTGCTGCAAAGCAATTATTGAGTGCAGACGAAATCAGTCGTGAACAGGACTTGGACATTCTTGCAGCATTAACTCATGATATAGGGTATGTTGAATTGGAAGGATTTGAAGGATTAAGAGAAGCAAGCAGTACAGTTACAGGCGAAAAGCCTCCGATTGCAACTGGCCATGAATTGAGAGGGCAGAGTTTCTTAGAATCATTAAGGCAGCAAGGATTAACCCAGGAAGATATCGAAGCATTGCAGTTAAGGATCGAGGCAACTGTATTCAGGCCAGATAAAGCAAGATTCACTCCAAAAGAATATGTCATCTTAACAGATGTTGTCAATAATCTGCTGAATAACAAACCTGCAAGTGAAGGATTGATTGAATTAGTTAATGGTAAAGAACAACCTGTTGATGTTAATGTTGTATTAAAAAGATTAAGAGACAGCGGCTTAGCAAAATCATATGTGGATGCAATAGAAAATGCAATCGCAGACATAAAGCAAAATAAGCAGATAGATGATAAGACTAGAGCTTCATTAAAGAAACTATTTTCTGCAACCGTTGGAGCAAGGGCTTTAGGGCAGGCAGATGTTGGATATACAGCACAAGAAGACCTTGCGTTAGCAGCTTTATTAAGGCAGGAATTTGAGAATGATGTGTTGCTAACTGCAAAACAGCTTAAAAAGCTCGGAGTTAAGATTGATACGAGCAAGCCGGTAGCTGAGGTAATTAAGCAATTGAGAAGCATCTTATACGTTGATATTAATAATAAATGGGTCCTAAAATCAGTTGCAGAGATGCAAAAAATATTCCAAGAGCAAGGCTTAAGCTCTGACAATGCATTAATAGCTGCAGAGGCATTAGATAATGCTCGCGGTTGGGTTCAAACTTGGGAGCCGACTATGGCAAAATTCTTAGCTGGATCGCTAGGATTCCAGTTAAACTTTGGGCAGCCAAGAGTAAATGTGTTCAAAGGAGAAATTATAACAAAAGACAGATCAGGCAATATAGTCTACCAATATATTTCAGAGGTGAAAGTTGATGTATTGAGTGAGCAGGTTGCAGGACAATTAGCTAACCAACAAGTATTTGCGCAATTTGACAAAGTTTTCAACAAAGCAGGAATTTTGACTATTGGAGAGGGTGGAGAAATTGCCAACATTAGGACAAGATTAGTGAGTTCTGGTTTGGACATTAAAATTATTGATGGGATAATTAGTGAATTAATTATACAGAATACAAAAAATATTGCCGCTGCAGAACAGAAAGCAAGAGAGGAAGCTGCAAAGAAAGCTGAAGAAGCCAGATTAGCTAAAGAGGAAGCTGCTAGATTAGAACAAGCAAAGAAAGCGGAGACTGTATCAGATGCAAGAGCAGAATCTCCTCAGCAATTATCTCAGTCTGCTGCTGAAGAAGGATCTGCACCATCTGTCCCTGAGCAATTCGGAGATCTGGTCTCGACAACAAAGATTGGAGAGGGTTTTGAAAATCTGCTTGAAGAGATTGTTGCAGAAGAGATGGCAGCAGATGGTCTAGCAGATAATCCTGATAAACAGGACAGTGCTGATGAAGGGTTCGGTATCCGTAAATTTAAGACTGTCTATTCCCAGCCAGGCAGGCCTGTTTCACCGAAGCCTGGAGAAGTCGCTGTAAGAATGACATCATTAGAGGAGCTTCTTAGTCCAGATGACGGCAAGACTGTAATAAACGGAAAAAAATATTGGAAAATTGGGGATAAATATTATGAAAGAAGATTTGAGTTTCTCAGTTCTGGAGGCTTTGGTGCAGTATTTAAGGTGATAAGCACAGAAGTCAACAGCAATGGTGAGAAGATAAACCGTCAGGGAAATCCAAAAAACAGGGTATTGAAGATAGGCATCCCTAGCATGAATGGATGGAGTAGTATCAGGCAGAGCATTGTTGCTGAGAAAGGAAATCTTGATGAAATACGTACATCATTTAAGGCAGATCCGAGCATTGATGATCGGGTTGCAGATGCTATCCCTCAGGCATATGGTGAAGTTCTTGAAGATGTAAATCCAGATCCAGCAGATTTCTTCAGGGCAATTTTCGAAAAAAAACTGTTGCCGCAGGAAGCGATTGACACTATCACAAAAAAGCGGAAAGGAGAGACTAGTGAGCAAGCCATAGCAAGATTCTTAGGTTCACTTAAAAATTTAGAGGGTCCAGCAAGGGCATATCTTCAGGAGTTTGTAGAAGGCAATACTTTGGACAGCATGATTAAAGATGAAGGCGGAGAATTTACTGAGCAGGATCTGCATGACGGATATGCTCAGCTGGATGATGTTATGGAAGGGCTGCATGGGATCAATATTTATCACCGTGACGAAAAGCCAAACAATATCATGGTAGTCATGAAAGACGGAAAGATTGTCAGGGAAAATGGTAAGGTAAAGTTCAAATTGCTTGATTATGGGATTGCTGCCAAGACAGGCTCTGATAAAACTAGATTAAGCAAAGCAGAACAGGCGATTGCTGAACAGGATGCTGCAAGATACATCATGGGAAAGGCGATTGCATATTCGGGATTTTACACTACAAAAGCAAAGGAAGCCAATAAGGATGGCGATAAGCAAAAAGCTTTGGAGTATTCAGATAAAGCCATTGGATCCTTCAAAGATGCAGAAGGCGCTTATAGCAGTGAATCTAAAAGCTATTTCGGCATGATGTATACTGATGCGCAGCAGAGGGTGTTCATGGATGCCCTGAAGATATTAGGTGTTCCGGCATCAGGTATTGGTTCTGGAGATGTTGCAAAGTTGATAAGGTATTTTAAAAACCCAGGCAATCTTAAAAAGCAGTTAGAGAAACAAAAGACAATCGCTGATAAGATCGATTATCTCCGAGGCCTGGGAATCTCTGAGAAGGGGATACAGGCGATAGTAGGCGTGATACCAAGTGAGCAGGAAAATAACCTCTTTGAAAGATCTGCAAGAGGCGAAAAAATTTCAAGTGCTGAGATAAAAGAGGCGATATTGGACCTTGAATCATTTGACTGGAGATATGATAAATACAATATTTATACGGGAGAATCATTAATAGGGTATTCAGATTCAGAAAAACGCGATGCATTGTTTGGCAAGATGAAGATACGCTCAGAGCTTGGCAAAAAGCTGCTTAAGATTGCAGATAAGATAGAAGGGGTAGACCGTACTTTAACGATGACAGTCGGCACAGTTGAAGATTCTGCAGAGAGCGATGAGCTCGGATCAGAAACTCCAGGAAGCAGCATTGATGATGCAGACCTTGACCTGTTAGAGGCAGCTCTTTTAGGAGTAGATGATGATTTTAGGGATACTACTGCTCCCCTGACTCCTGAAGATATCAAAGCAGCGAAAGAAAAAGCAGCAGCTGAAATCCCTGTATTCTTGACAGATAATAACAGGCAAAATAAATGCAGTGACTGCATTTTGTTAATAGGAAGAGTTAAAAAATTAATTGCTGAAGGCAATTTAGAAGGAGCAAGAAAACTGATCAGAAGCGAGATTGATGATGTCGTGGAAGGGACACAGCAGAGCTTTATTGAGATTGAAGCACAGAATTATGTTGAAGCGATTGAAAGCCTTACGTTTGCGTTAAATGGTATAAATAAAGGTGAGATAGGAGCTGCTGAGTTAAGAAGAGCATTGGATGATCTTAAAGCAAAAGTTGAAAATGCAAGACAAGCTGCGAAATTAAGTACAACAGCAAAACCAACTGAAAGCAATGTTCGCGCACCAATCTCTTCTGACATGGGAGATTATGTTGGTGCAGTTGCACAAAATTCGCCTGGTAGTTCACAAGATATCAGCGCAAGAAATATTGATGTTGCACCGCAAACAAAAACGAAAGAAAATATACAAAAAGAGATAGAGGGCATAGATAGAGAGATAGAAAATGCAGATGCTGAGATAAAAAGATTAACTTATGAGTTTGAAAGCGCGCAAGTGCTTGCAGATTCATCTGCAGCAGCTAGTGATGAGGGATCAATTGTAGCAAGAGAAGCAGTAGAAAAACGTGATAAAGCATTTGAGGACAGGAAAGATGCTGTTCAGAAAAAGATACAGCTTCAAAGAAAACTTGCTGCATTAAGCGCTGAGCTGCAGGAAGCATCAAAACTGGAAGAGCAGAAGAAAAGACAGGAAGAACTAGTAAGGCAGGAAGAAGCTGTAAAGATTGCAGCAGAGCTGGCAAAAGCAAATGATGCAGTCTCGCAAGCAGAGGCAAGAGCAAAGCTTATAGCTGATATCCAAAAAGAGTTTATGAAAATAGATGGCACAGAAGCATCTGATAGCAATAAATACAGTGCAAAAGCAGATGTAATCGCTGGAAGGATTCAGCAAGCGCAAAATTCCCTTGAGACGATAACTGAGAAAGAATTAGTAGCCATAAGAGATGCATTAAGCGCTGGCATGGATGCTGATCCAGATATAGGAAGAAGCGCAGCTTTGACTAATATTATAATAGAGCTGAGAAATAATGCGAAAGATGATGTTGCGCAGGCAAAAGCCAAAGCTGATTATGTTCTAAACACAAAAAAGCCTGATGCTAGAGCATTGGATGAGAGAATAAAAACAATTGAAAATGAGCTTTCTGATTTAGAGATTAAAGTTCCTGAATTGGAAGCAGAGCTGAATATAAGGATAAAAGCAAGGCAGCAGGCAAGAGGCGGAACAGAAGAATTTGCGCAGGCAAAGAAATTAGAGGAGCAAACAAGCAAAGAGCTTGATGCAGCAAGGGCAAAAAAAGCAGCGCTTGAGAAAGAGAGATTGCCATTTGTTGAATTAAAAAAAGCTGTTGATGCAAGGAAAAAAGCTGATGAAAAAAATGCCAGATCACTGGAAGAGGAAGCGAGAAAGAAAGCAGAGCAAGATAAAGTACCAGATTCAAAAGAGCTTGTTGATGAAAAATCTGCAAGTGAAGAGATACAGCCAACTGCACAGAAACCAAGTAAAATTTTAAGGCTTGATGATATATTAAAATCAGAATCAGCTGATGAAAGAAATGCTAGAAAGAAAAGATTGGCTGCTGCAGGAGGAGTCGTAGCATTTAATAACATGCCTTTATCTCAAAGAAGAAATCTGGCAAAGGCAGACATGCTATTTGTCGGCATAATGTGCCTTACCTACACGACAGAAGAATGCGATAAGGTGAAAGCAGCTCAGAGGATATATCTGGAGCAGCTTGAAGCTGCAATGAAAAAGATACAAGAATCATCTTCTTTAAGCCAGAACATGAAAGGGCTGCTGGTTGCAGATATCAGGTCAGGAAAGATTGAGCCTAGGGATATTGATGATGGGCTTCTTGCAGCGATAGCAAAAGCAAAGGATGCGGATGAAGCAAGAAATGCTCTTAGAAATGCATTGTCTATCTCATCTGGAGATGCTATAGTTGTCAATGCTGTTGTC
The DNA here is from genome assembly GCA_018302185.1 of Candidatus Woesearchaeota archaeon. GTDB lineage: Archaea > Nanobdellota > Nanobdellia > Woesearchaeales > UBA10200 > UBA10200. The sequence goes on along the minus strand of JAGVZX010000002.1, from coordinate 2,273 downwards.
AGCAATAAGGCTGCAAAAGAAACTGCTGTAAAAGAGGTTAAAGCTTCTAGTTTAGATGCAAGAATACGTGAAAAGATTATTGCCGGATTGGAATCAGGCAAAATACTGCCAGAGCAGGTTGATGCAAATAACAGGGTATGCCAGCCAAGCCAATGCAAAGAAGGATGCGCATTACCGGAGATCTATTCCATAAAAGCAGAATGTGGGCAGGCAACTGTCTGCTGCATAATCCCAGAGCAAGAAAGTTAAAAGATAGGTGTTAATTAATTGAAATAAAATTCAATAGAAAAGCGTGTGGATAGAAAAGAAACATTTATATTGATAAATATTTTAGAGTTAAATTAGCAGATAAAAAAGTGATTATTATCAAAAGAGGAAAATGGCAAATAATCAGAAAGAACTAAAGGCATCATCTGTTGTCAGGAAGATCTCTAAAGATAAGCTCAAGAGATATATTCAAAAGTATCTTAACAGCGGATATGCTCCAAGCTATCTCAAGAAGTTTCTATTGGATCAAGGATATGACAAGGACCTTATTGAAAAAAGCTATACCGAGCTAGGCTTAAAACTGGAGCCAGAGCTGCAGGAAAAATTTAGAGAGATAGAAAAAAAGCTGGTTGCATCTGGATTAGAGAGCTATAAGAATTATTTCAGCAAGATCCCAAGATGGGGATATGCAGTACTGGCAGCAGTATTGGTCTTAGCATTTGTGGCAATGCTTTATCCTGCAGATGAAACTGATGATGGCAGCCAAGCAGATGATTTATCAAGAACATTCACTATCAAAGATTGCGGAAACGATAAAAGCTGTTTTTTGGCAGAAGCGAAAAGATGCAATGATGCGGTTTATGAGCAGGAGCTTGAAGGCAGCGTTATCGGATTTTCATCTGCAAAAAAAAGCGATGAAGAAAACAGCTGCATTATCAGGAAGAAATTTAAGAGTTTTAGCGTCAATGAGCCAAAAGAGATAAAAGACCTGTTCCAGGATCTGGAGATGGAATGCACATACAAGAAAGAAAGCTTTGACCAAAATGTTGTCAATGATCTTGTTGCAGGCATTGAAAAATGCGATGGCTTGCTGAAAGACGCAATATATGAGCTGAGGATCGCGCAGATCGAGCTTGAGCTGGGCAAGTAGGTTATCCTCTTTTCTTATTTTGAAGCGAGTGCAGTTAATTCCGTTATTTTTTACCTATATAATTACTAGGAACCTTTGTATCCTAAAATAGGTACTTTAGTTCCGAAAAATTTATATATAATTGGAACTTTTCTTCCTATAACACGGATCAATACTCAGCATATGACATCCATACAAACACACAAGGAACATATAAAGGAACATCTGCAGGAGATACAGGACGCAATAGTTATAGGCATAGAAAAAAGACCATCAACTATAGGCTTGCATGTGTCTGCATGCTCAATCTCTCTGATAGAGCTATATCTGCATGCTTTAGGAAAGATTACAGTCGGCACAATACTAAAGCATGAATGGTTCAAGGCGCCAAAGCCAGAGCAAAAAGTATTGCCTCTCGCGGAAAGAAAACTACGGGTTGATTTTCCAGACAAAGATAAGATCTTGTCATTGATGTATATTATAGAAGAGAAAAGAAACACGCTTATCTATGGAAAACCAAGCAGTATAGCATTGACAGAAGTCTATAACACATTTGAGAAGCTGCATATTATAATAAAGGAAAAATTAGATGAATTGGGAGAGGAGATAGAATAAGATGGACAAGCAGACATTGAAAGCAATCGCTTATGTGCAGAATGCGCTTAGCTTTATCTTTTTGCAGAATGATATTAGAGACAAGGTCAATTCTATATATTTATATGGCTCTGCAGTCAGAGGAGAATTATTAAAAGAGAGCGATATAGATGTTTTTATTGATTGTGATCCTTCCTATGAAAATAATGTTAAAGCTATAAGTAACTCATCTCTATCAAAATTCTATGTGTCAGATGATTATAAAAAGTGGGAAATTTTAAGGTTTACTAATAATATTTCAATTGAAGCAGGGGAATTCATGAGATGGGAGCTAAAGACAAGCATCTTAGCTGAAGGGATTTTGCTCTATTCCAAAAAGCCGGAAATATTGCCCGCTACACGAAAAGTTTTATTCACTTTTCAGCTGCCTAAGAAAAAGAAAATTTATTTTAATCTGACAAGAGCTTTATACGGAAGAAAAGAGAAAGGCTACAAAGAGCACGGATTCTTGAAAGAAGCCAACGGCCATAAGATAGCTTCAAATGTTATTATTGTCCCAAAA
>JAGVZX010000120.1 GCA_018302185.1 Candidatus Woesearchaeota archaeon | reverse complement strand
CTCTCTGTACGCCTTGTGAAAATCTTCTCGCACCAAAGCTTCCTCCTGCCTCTCTCTGGAACCCTTGCCTCTTATGCTGGACAGCAGGAACAAACTTGATGCGCTCAAACTCCGGAGTCCTCATCTTATGTATCAATAATGACCTGTCTTCCATGACTCTTCTGAAATTATCATGGTCTTCTGAGCATAATAATGAGATAACTTTACCTTCACAGCCTGCCCTTGCAGTCCTTCCTATCCTGTGCACATATTCCTGGGAAGTTTTTGGTATGTCATAATTGACAACTAAATTTACATTCTTAATATCCAAGCCACGTGCAGCAACATCGCTTGCAACCAACACATCAAGCTTTCCGCCATGAAATGCATCCATGACCTCTTTTCTTCTGTGCTGTGTAATTCCGCCATGCAATGCCTGGGCTCTTATATTATTCTTATAAAGATTCTTGCTCACAACATCAACAAACTGCCTTGTGCTGCAGAAAATCAAGACAAGCCCATTTGCCTCTTTCTTAAGTACACTCAATAATAATGAGAACTTATCATACCTATCAACCTCATAATAATGCTGGATAAGCTTGCTCTTATCAACATAAGTCTGCATCTTTACTCTCAATGGGTTATGCATGTAACTATTTACGATTGTCATTATCTCTGCAGGCATTGTTGCGCTGAAAAGCAGTTTCTGACAGTTTTTTGGGGTATTTGAAACTATTTTCTTTATATCATCGACAAATCCCATCTCAAACATCTTGTCTGCTTCATCAAGAACTAGAATCTTTATGCTGCTGATATTTATTGTCCTTCTTTCAAGATGATCAAGCATCCTTCCAGGAGTTCCTACTACAGCATCTGCATGCCTTAGATGGTCTATCTGGGGGTTTATTGAAACTCCGCCGTATACTTCCACAATATTTGTTTTTCTGTATTTTGTGAATTTCCTGAGCTCTTTTGCTACTTGATTACAAAGCTCTCTTGTAGGAACTAGGACTAATAACTGCAATCCTTTGCCTTGTATTACCTTTTCAAGTGCAGGAAATCCAAATGCAGCAGTCTTACCAGAGCCAGTATATGATAACCCTATCACATCCTTGCCTTCTTGTATCAATGGGATGCATTTTTCCTGTATCTCAGTAAATTCAGAGAATCCCAGATCCATGACTGCCTTTTCAAATTCAGGCATCAATGTTATTCCTTTTTTGTCCATATCCTAATTATTTCGCTGCTTGCTTTTAAATCTTTCCCTATTTAAGACGGTAAAACTAGGTATTTGTTTAGCAACACTAACATGAAAAGCTTCGGCAACTGCCAATATTTGATGAACACGAATAAAAGTAATTACACCAAGTTGCGACGGGCAAGGGAAACCAGTTACTAATTTACTAACACCGCACGCAATGCTTTTCCATTATCACTGCCATTAACTAAATGTAGAGGAGGAGCAACTAATCGATAATCCAATCAAGTGTTCATCGGCAGTTGCCAAAGCTTTGTACCATTTTACAGAAAAAGATAAACAAATTATAAACATAATTATACTATTTATCATCTCTTCTTATTAGCTTTCTTTATTGCCATATGATTAATTAAGTGAGAATTACTATATATAGCTTTTTGTTTGATAGCAATATCTTAATTCTGCATCAGGTTTTTGTTGCCCATCTTTGCAGATCTTACTGCGCTCATAATCCTTTTTTTTCTAGTTGTAGGCAATTTTGCGTAAAGAATCCACCTATAAAACATTTTTTTTGCTGAAGGAGGAAACTTCTCAAAATTATTCCACGCAGTTTTATCTTTCGTTAATGTTTTTTTCAATTCATCAGGCATTTCAGGATTCTTTGGGATTCCAAAATCATGTGTAGGCTTTTGCAGCCCAAGCCTGTAAAATTTCATGCCATAGGCAGTCATTTTCTTTTCTTTTATGAGCTTCTTTGCATATGCTAGGGTATTTTCGCTCCATCTGCTGTTGTTATTTCGCCTAGTAAATGACCTTATATACTTATTATCATCAATCTTTTTTATGATAGTATCGATCCAGCCAAAACATATGGCTTCTTCAATCAACTCATGATGTGTTGGAGCAGATCTTCCTGTGTGTCTTTTGTAAAGTACGATGCCTACTTTTCTCTCTCTGCTATGGTTCTTTCTTAACCACTTCCTAAAATCATTCCTGCTGAAAGCAGTTATACTTTTTATTTTCATTATCTTTCTACTCACAATCCTCAGGGCAATTACATTTAGATTCAAGTTCTGTGTCACATACTTTATTTCCACAAGGTGCGCACACTGTAAACAATTGTCTTTGCGCCATCGAAGGATAGCATGTTCCATCCCTGTTATTATCAGACTCTTCTTTTGTGAGAATTCTCTTCAATCCTCTTTTTTCACATTCATCTTGAAGCTTTTCTTCTGCGCAGACGCTGTTTTTGCAGGAATATCTGTAATCTTCAGGATGGCAGCTTGGGCAGTCCTTGCCTGTTTTCCTGAAGCATTCATAATCATAAGTGCAACTCTCTGATATGTTCTTTATCTTCTGCCATTGGTTATCTTGATTGCAGAAAAATGTGACATCACTTATTCCCTGTGCCTGAGAGCCAGGTGTGCAAGAAGAAGGAGCACATTCTCCCCCATCTTGTTTTATGAAATCACATACTCCAGAGCTGCATTCAGAATCTGCATTGCAGTCTTGACCATCTTGTTTAGGTTCTGTGACAGCAGCTCGGCTATTCTCACTTCTGTCATTTGCTTGTTCAATACATCCAGAAATTAAAATGATAGCTACTAAAATTAAAATTCCAAATAATATGTTTCTTTTCTTCATGACAGTTGTATAGCTGAGAGATTGATAAAGCTTTTGGTAGATGATAACTACTTGAAAAAGGCAAGATTACGCCTAAAAAATCTTATTCTGATTAACCTAGATAGAAAATAACTTGGCTACTTAATAATCTTAATTGATAATCTCAGTGAAGAAATAAAAAATTAGATATACCTTAGAGAAATTTTCTACTTAGCCTTTATCATCTGTTTCATTCTGCCAGAATGCAAGATCTTGTCCAAAACCTTAAGAAATGCATCGCTTTGCTCTAATGGTACTGTGATTGAATGCTCATGATGCCATTCATCACCTACTTTTTTCTTTTTTTGGATCAATAAGTATCTACCATATTCATTTTCTAATACATCAAACCATATTATCCTGTTATTATATTCTAGCTTCTCAAAATCAAAATGCTGTATTCTATGGTTAGGGTAATATACTTTAGTGACACCAAATTGTTTTAAGTATATCTCATTCTCTAAGGCTAGCACCTGCAGATGCTTTTCAATTGCCTTTCTGGAAAATTTTGTGCTTCTAGCTATCTCACTCATTGTGACTCCCTTCGGATTCTTCCTTAAGAAATCTAGTATCTTCTCATGCAAGATCTTCTCTTTTTCTACAGGTGAGGTGCTCATAACAGCATTAAGAACCAAAAAGCTTATATACTTATTGTTCTTATCATTGGTTACCAATATTAATAATCATTAAAATGCAAGTAAAATTTCAGAGCATAGGCTGGAAAAGCAAGGTAATGCAAAGAAGATCCACTTTTAGCATTTCTATAAACAAATTAGTAGCTACGGGTACAGGCATAAAAAAAGGAGATCTGCTATATTGCTATTTGGCAGAAGATCAAGATAAAAGGCCAATGCTGCTCATATTTCTTGACAAACAAGAAAGAAGTGTAAAGGGCGTGTAGCTCAATCGGATAGAGCCTCTGTTTAACGCACGGAGTGATTCGGGTTCAAATGTCTCTTTAGATAGGGACTGGAAGTCCCGACACGCCCACACTTATTTCTATTATAATGTAAGGCTAATATTTAAAGCTTTTGGGCATGTTTTTGGGTATGTCAAAACATACGTCATAGATATTTAAGTAAGCTAAAATTCTTTTTTATAGGTGATTAAGATGAAATTAGGCGAAGCATTAACTGAATTAAAGAAAACGAAAGCCAGATTAACAAGGTTAATCCAGCTTAGAAAAGACAATGTTTTTGCAGAAAAAGGCAAAAAGAGTAAGCTTGATCCAAAAGAGCTATCTCAAGAGATTGACATGAGAATTGAGGAGATTAGAAAACTAAAGATAAAGATACAAAGAACAAATCTTTTAACTCAAGTAGCAGATGGAAAGATATCATTGGCTGAAGCTATAATTAAAGTAGGTGATTTGCGCTCAAGAATCTCAAATCTGGGCTCTTTATTTGAAAGAAAAAGAGACTATCTGTTTAGAGATAAAGATGAGAAAGAGAAAGTAGGACAGCTAGATGAGCGAAGGGTTGAAGATGAGATTCAAGCATTAGAAACAGAGAGATCTCAGCTTGATAATAAGATACAAGTTACAAACTGGACTAATGAGTTATTAGATTAAGCTTATCTGTCTCTGATAGGTAAGATTGCCAATGGTTTTGAACGTAAGTACAGCCAGTTAATTTGTTTTATGTGCAGATTATTGTTTGTGCATGAGATAAAATTAGCTAATCCCTATGATGGAGGGCAAATCATTGCTTTAAAGATCAATGATTAATGCTTATTGCTTAGAGATTAATGGTTAATGATCATGTTACCTGTATTTTTCTTTCTGGCCATTGGCAACTTTTTATAAAAATGTTAACAAAAAAAGACAGGCGGCAGAGTGGTTATTATACGCCAAGAGCAACTGTTCCAGTCAAAGCCCTTATAAAAGATGATTTATTTATCAATCCGATTTATGATGATTGGCTGGATTATAGGGATGGCATGCGAGATTGTTTTGGAGACTATAAGAAAATAAAAAAGCTAGATCCGGGTTATGAAAAATATAATGATACGTTATATGATAAAAGAATTAAAATGAACAATAAGCAAAAGAGATTGTTAAAAATTAGGAAGGAAAGAAAATATGCAGCAAAATAAAAAAACAAAGGAAATTATCGAGAATAAATTAGGGTATGAAATTAGCCTCGAGTCATAATTGATTTTAACATCGGGATCCCTGTTATATTCTCCCTTTAAGGATTGATTTTTAGTGCAACGTTCCGTAGCGAAGCGAAGGAAAAAATCAAAGTTTTTGAGAATGCCGTTTTGTATTAATTCTAAAATAATATTTTTTGGGTGAGTTATATATTAGAGAGACGCACACCTATCAGTTATTAACTTAAAAGTAGTAAATTGACCGAAAGATTTATAAAGATAGAGTTTATTCCTTTGATTATGGCAGAATATAATGAAGCACAAGTATGGTCAGCAATTCATGGAGAAACCCATCCGCATGTACCCGAAGATAAAAGAACTATTGAGGGTTACATACCATTAGTTGATGATTTATTTCCGGGGATAAATTACTTTTCTATGACTGGTTTTAATCAAGTAATGAGAGATTATGTACAACCAGCTTTATCAAAATTATTTCCAGATATAGCTAAGAAGAAAGCTCATCAAGTTAATAGCGATAACATTGTTAGCGTTGGAACTTTTTTACCATCTGAAGGATATGAACATGCAGACAGTCCGCAGTGGAAGAAAAAGTTAGAAGCACTTCTTGTTCAATAAATCCAAAAAAGAAGTTTTTGCTATCTGTCTTGAAAGGACTAAGCGCGTCTCTCCTATTGGGTGGGAGAAAAAATATTATTTCCTGTTTTTTGTTTTAACTTTAACTTGTAGGCATTCTCAAAAATTGAATATAACATCGGCACTTTGCGAAGTTTTAATTTTCCTCGAGCGAATTTTTAATCCTGAAAGGATATAAAAATGAGCTCAGAGCTGGAAGTTAAAATTTGGGCGAGGAATTTCGTGGGCGGAGACCTTTAGAGTGGGTACCACGAAGTTCCGAGCTGCAAAGTGCCTGTTATCCGAACCGACCCCTACAAAGTGGGGGGAGGGTAGTATTTTTGAGATTCAAGGGCAGGAAGCTAAACGGAGTTCTATAACAATTATTTTTTTAATTTTAATTTATGCCCATTTTACTCAAAAATATTTTGGATAACGTTCCAGAATATGCGATGTTTGCTGGTGATATAATAGCGAACGAAGTGAGCCATCACCAGCAAATATGGGTGTAGCGAGGTGCAACCGAG
>JAGVZX010000115.1 GCA_018302185.1 Candidatus Woesearchaeota archaeon | reverse complement strand
TAGTCTACGGCAGAAGAAGGATAGGAAAAAGCAGGCTTTTGATAGAATCCATAAAAAACAAGGATGCTGTGTATTTTTTGGCAGATGCCTCTGATAATATCCTTGACATACTCTCCCAGCAGATAAAGGATGAATTTGTAAAGTTTTCAAACTGGGAAGATTTCTTTGAGTTCATGCTAAAAAGCAAGCACACTGTTTTCATAATAGATGAATTCCAGTACCTTTACCAGGTAAATAAGGCATGGCCAACAATACTTCAAAGATGGTGGGAAAAACTAAAAGATACAGATAAAAAGATAATATTATGCGGTTCAATTATCTCCACAATAGACAAGATCGCTCGCGGCTATGGCTCTGCCTTATACGGCAGAAAGACATATGAGATGGAGATACAGCCTTTGTCATTTCAGCATGCAAGAGAATTCTTAAAAGGATATCCTGTCGAAGAGCAAATAAAGGCATATTCTGTCTTAGGCGGAATACCAAGATATCTTGAGGAGATTGATCTGACAAAAAGCGTTGAAGAAAACATAAATGAAAAGATTCTTGAAAAGATCAGGTTTTTGTATAATGAGCCTGTAAATCTGCTGTTTGAAGAGTTTAGGGATCCTTCAACATATCTTGCTATATTATCTGGGATAAGCGAAGGGCAGACCAAATTCAATGAGATCGCTGTCTACAGCCATATAGGCACAAATAAGCTTCCGAAGTACCTTTTAGTCTTGGAAAGAGTAGGCATCATAAAAAAAGAAGTTCCTGTCACTGAAAAAAAGCTGAAATCCAAGCTGACAAGATATTACCTCAAGGATAATTTTTATCGTTTCTGGCTCAGATTTGTGTTTAAGAATAAGGCGCAGATCGAGCAAGGCCTGAATAAAGAGCTTGGGCATGCCATAAAAAAAGAGCTACCATCTTATATGGGCAACGCCTTTGAAGAAGTATGCAAGGAGACATTACTCTTAAAATTACATGGCATTACAAAGCTAGGCAGATGGTGGCATAAAGACACTGAGATAGATATAGTTGCGATCAATGAGACAAATGATACCATATATTTTGCAGAATGCAAATGGAAAGATGGGGTTGATGCAGAGCAGATATTAGCTGAATTAAGGGAGAAAGCCAAGCAAGTATCATGGCGAAACAACAAGAGAAAAGAAAAATTCATCATAATCGGGAAATCATTTGCGCATAAGATCCATGAACAAGATGTTATTTTGATGGGCATTGATGACATAAAAAATGCTGCAAAATAAAGAACAAAAAGAAATAATAAGAAAAACAAATAAAAAACAAAAAAAACTCAGCTAACTTACCACTCTAATGTTGGAGCTCTGTTGACGTCTTCTACAGTTACCTTGACTTTCTGGCTTGCGCTTTCTTTTCCGTCGCTTACTGTTACTGTGACATCATGGTCGCCTGCGTCATTGTAGTTGGTAGTATAACTTGGTGCAGTCATCCAGCCTGAATAGCTGTATGTCAACTGGTCGCCGTCTGCGTCACTTGCTTTTACTGCCAAAGTTACTGTGTCGCCTTCTTTCACTTTAACGTCTGCAATCTTTTCAAGTACAGGTACTTTGTTCAACTTTGCTACAACAATAGTCAAGCCGCTACTGACAGTGTTCTTGCCATCGCTAACTGTTATTTTGACATTATATTCTCCAGCATCTCCTGCCTTTGTCTGCCATTTACCTTCTGCATTCAATGGCTTGTCAAAAGTATAGGTTAACTTGTCGCCGTCTGGATCAGTTGCTTTCAGTTTTAATGCAACTAGATCTCCTTCATTTAATGCCAAAGTTAACTTGCCAGCTGCATCTTTTGTTGGGGTCGTTACTGTTTTAGCTTCAGTTTTTGCAGGAGCTGCTTCAGCTTTCTTTTCTTCAACCTTAGCAGGCTCTGCTGGTTTAGCAGGCTCTGCAGGCTTTACTTCTGGTTTAGGAGCTTCTGTTTTTGTGACTTCAGCAGGCTTTGCTGGTGTAGCTGGTTCTGCTTTCTTTTCTTCTGGCTCAGCTGCTTTTTGAGCTTCTGCCTGTTTCTCTAATAATTTTCTTTTAAACTCTTCGCGAGCTTTCTCTTCAGGAGTCAGCTCTTTCTTTTCTTCCTTGACTTCTGCTTTAGCTTCTTTAGCTGCATCTTTAGTCTCTTCCTTGACTTCTTTAGTAAGTTTTTCAAGCTCTTTAGAAACATCTTTTGCTTCGCCACTAGGAGCTGCTCCTGTTGGCGGCGTATACTGCGGTATCTGGCATGCTGCAATAAAAAAGATTGCCAAGACCAATATTGTCAAAAATACAGCTCTATAATTTATAGAATAAGTTTTGTTATTAACACCTCTCATTTGTTCCACCTCTCAAGACGTAATTAATTGTTAGCATTTTAAAATCATAACTAGTATTTAAACTTTGCGGTAGTTAAATTATAAAATAGTTTCAAAAAGTATTAGCTGAGTGGTAGTGATTTAGGAGAAATTTTATAAATAAAGCCAATTCCATATTAGTAAAATGGGGATTGTTAAAGTAGTAACGGATTTTGATAATACAGTAACAGAAGAGAAAGAATTAGAACCATTTTTTAAGGCATATTCTATGCGTTTTTGTAAAGAATTAGGCATACAAGAAGCGCAATACAGAGAAATTATTACTAGCGTAAGAAGAGACATGAAAGCAGAGCCATTAAAGTATGGCTGGCATCATAATGGTTTTTTCTCTGCACCCGTAACTGGAGATCCGATCGGCTCAAATACAGTAGCACATATTGAATTGATGCATAGGATTATGAGAGGAGAATTTCCTGAGGTATCTGTAGGAAATATCCCTGCAGATGAAGCTGCAGTTGTACATCTTAAAGAGCAATGTTATTTTGATGCTTATGAAAAAAGACAAACTTTTTTTAGAGATGGAGCTGCAGGATATTTGAATGCTTTACCAAGATTGTTTCCAGATAATGCTGCTATTATGTCAAATTCAAAAGGTACTTCTATCAGTAGCAAGTTAGATGGCTTAAACGGTCTTGAAGCAAATCTGCATCTGATCGGCTTAGCTCAAAAGATGGTGGTTGCTTCTGAAGAAGGTCAGATTCAACCAGAAGGATTTCCCGTTCCAATAAATCCAGACAGGCCAGAATATCTAGGTAGGTTAAGAACATTTCATCCAAACTTAAGAGAAGTGGCAGTTGTTGGAGATAATTTCTTTCTGGATATTGCAGCAGTATTGCTTAATGGTGGGTACGGAGTTTTATTAGAAACAGATGCAACACAGGGCTATGAAATTCCATTTTTACAAGCGCATCATCGTGGACATTTTGCAAGAAACTATGAAAGTGCTTTAGAATTTTTAGAGATGCATCGTAAGAGATAAGTATATGCACTTAAGAACAAAAATTGCCGCAAACAAAAACCTTTATAAACAAAAGCTGATTTCTGGTGTAAAAGGACAGATGATGAACAATCATTGCCCTTCAAACAAACTTATAACGCCGCAAGGCGTGAACTTATACAATCAAAATAATAGATAGATAATAATAGCACTAATAGTTATATAATAAATAATCAATAATTAAAAAACACAATAACACTAGGTGACTAAATGGTAAATCTATTCGATGCTCCGCCAACTGAACTGATAGAAAAGGCAGCTGTTGAGCTGAAGAAAAGCACACAGTTTTCTCCTCCTGCTTGGGCAGCATTTGCAAAAACAGGAGTCCATAAGGAAAGGCCTCCATTAATTGAAGGATGGTGGTACATAAGAGTAGCAGCTATATTAAGAAGCGTTTACAAACTTGGCCCTATTGGCACTCAAAAATTAAGAATCAAATTTGGCGGTAAAAAATCTCGAGGACATATGCCTGAAGAGTTTAGAAAAGGCTCAGGTAGTGTTATGAGAAAAGCATTACAGCAGCTAGAAAAAGCTGGCTATGTAAAGCAAGTCGAGAAAGGAGTGCATAAAGGCAGAATTGTAACACCTCAAGGCAAATCATTTTTAGACAAAGTCGCATTAGAGATATTAAAAGCAAAGCCTAAGCCAGCAAAAGCACAAAAAGCAGTAAGTGCACCTGAAACGCAAAAGACTGCAGCAGATGCTATCGTTGAGCAGGCAGCTGAGTAAATTATTTTCAGTTATCATTAAAATGTCATCCATTGAAGAGTTGCGAAGGAGAAGAGCAGAGCAGATAAAGCAAGCGCAACAGCAATATAATGACCAAGGAAATGAAGAAGCTCAGACAGTTGCAAAATTGCAGCAGCTTGAGAATATGGTCAAGCAAGTATTGACCAAAGAAGCATTGCAGCGATACAGCAACCTAAAGGTTGGGCATCCTGACAAAGCGATGAATCTGCTGATGATCATCGGCAGCGCAATTCAGAGCAACCAGCTAAATGCTGAAAAGAAAGTGACTGACGAAGAACTGAAGAACCTGTTGATGAGACTATCTCCAAAAAAAAGGGAAGTTAAGATAAATAATAACAAAAATAATAATTATTGAATGATACCATGGCACGATATAAACACCTTAGCAGAAAGAAAAGATTGGCAAAACTGAATTCCCAGACCAGATGGGCGCCTTATTGGGCTGTCATGAAGAAGTTTGGAAAGACAAGAAGGATGCACCCTAGCAGGATTACTGCAAAGAAGAGAAACTGGCGCAGAATTAAAAGTAAAGCATAAAATAGATAGAGTTGTAATATCGAGCGAAGCGAGATATTACGATGGTTTGATCAAACTTTAGCGAAGCTAAAGTTTGCTGGCGAAGGATAAAGAGCAAGGCATAATAATAAAATAATTCAAGGAGGATTCACAAAGTTTGGTCAAATAGAGTTGAAGTGTTGAGCGAAGCGAAACACTACGGCGGTTTGATTAAACTTTTGCGAAGCAAAAGGTTAATGGCAACTATCGAAAGAATTTACAACGTACCATTAAGAAACGGATATATGAAAGCTCCAATGTATAGGAGAACCAAGAAAGCAGTCAATACTCTGAGGACTTTTGTTGCAAAAAATATGAAAGTCTCTGAAAAAAAAGTTAAACTAGGCAAATATGTAAACCTAGAGATGTGGAAGCATGGTATCAAGAATCCTCCTCACCATATCAAAGTTAATGTTAAGAAAGATGATGAAGGCAATGTATTTGCTGAGCTAGTAGGCGCGCCTGTTGAAGCTCCTGTTGTTACATCTAAGAAAGCTACAGGTGTAGAGGAAGCTAAAGCAGCATTAGCTGGTA
>JAGVZX010000114.1 GCA_018302185.1 Candidatus Woesearchaeota archaeon | reverse complement strand
AGGTGAATCAGAATTGGCAATTGCAGATTTGGAGAGGGCAGCAAAGCATAATCCTGCAAAAGCCGGAATATATGGGCAAAAAAGAGCAGCTATAATGGTTGAGACTGGCATAGGGTCAGATATCTCAAGAGATAGCTCAACCATGGCAGCTGATGAAGTTTTAAGAAGAACTCCTGAATATATACAGGCGAAGCTAGAAGAGTTTAATCAAAGAAGAAAAATTGCCGAAGAATTTCCGGGAAGCCCTCAACACTACAGAGATGCAGGAATTGAACTATTAAATCAGGGTATCCATGATAAAGCGCTTGAAAAGTTTAGGGCATTAGTGGCTCTTGAGCCAGATAATATATATTCTTATTATTATCTTGCAAATACATACATGGGTTTGGGAAATAGAGAAGAAGCTGTAAAAAATTATCTGAAGGTAATTGAATTAACAATAGGACAGTCAAACCTAGGAAGCCTGACCGATTATAGGCCTGCCAATATTGCCAAGGAAATATTGGCTAAGCTAGGGGTTGGTATTGACAAAGTATACTCAGATTTTTTTGCGGGAAAAAGGGCATTAAGCAGGCTTGAGAAACAAAGGGCGGATGAGCTGTTGCAAAAAGGAGAGGCAGCAAAAATTACAAGCTCAAATTGATTGCGCAAATTTTTTAAATGAGAATTACTTATCATTAGCTACTTACTGCTATTTTATCAGTATTAATCTATTGTTATCGGGGGCACAATGAGACTAGCTTTTCATGTAGATAAATTTATCAGAAAAGTAGATTTTGACCTAATTATAATATTCTATTTCCTGTTTATAATATTGTTTGGAAGCATTTTTTTCCTTCTTTCATTTACCAGCGAGCATGGAATTTACGATTACAACGGAAGAATTAACACAGATATTACAGGGTATGTTGATGCTATCTATTTCAGCTTCGTGACATCAACAAGCTTGGGCTATGGTGACATCAGACCATTAGGAGTATCAAGGATCTTCTCAGTCATAGAAGTTGTTTTAAGCTTGTTCATATTTGGAATAGCTATCTCAAAAATTTTTTCAGTTAAGCAGGAAAAGATCTTGAGCGAACTATATGACTTTTCGTTTCAGGAGAGAGTCACAAGAATTATCAGCGGACTGTATAACTTCAGGGCAGAGATCGACAGCGTGATACATAAGCTTAATGAGAGACTTCCTGGGCAAAAACAATTGACAAAGCATGAGATAGAAGACCAGTTAGATTATATTGAAGGCAATCTTCATGCATTCACTAGCTATCTGATTGACATAAATAAGATCCTGATACAAAAAGAGGCAACGCTGCAAGGAAAATTGAGCAGCAGAGGCATGGAAGGCATAAGAAATAATCTTTCAGACTTTAAGGTCAACATCATTCTTGATAATCTGCGCAATTCCATGGAAAAAATCGAAGAGCTTATCACTGCATTAAATGAGAGAAAAATCTCATGGAAGACTAAAGCAATCGTAAAGAACCTTGAGACAGTATTTGGGCTAATAGAAGGTGTTTGCATTGACTGCATCAGCATAAGACATACTAGCATAAATGAGACCATAAGAGAGTTAAGGATGCATGCAGGAATCGGCAAGAGATGAGGGGAAATTATAACTCTTTATTTGATAGAAGCAAATGCGATGGGTCATTCTTTACTATAGAGTGCTAATTTTCATAACCTTTAAATAGAAGTAAACTATTTTTTAGTTTATTAGTTGAGTGTAAGTAGTGTATTTTATATCATAATTTTTCATTAGATATTTGTGGGGGGAACAGGTTGGCGTTTAGGAATAAATCTGACAGATCAGCATTGAGAGATTTTTTTTGCATGGTGATATTTTTCATATTTTCATTAACCTTATTCTCTCTTAGCGTATCTGCAAATGTATTTATCAATGAGATCATGCCTTCTCCAAGTAATGTTGATTGGGACCTGAGCGGAACTGCAAGTAGCAGCGATGAATGGATAGAATTATACAATAATGGCACTCAGGCAGTTAATTTATCAGGATGGATATTAAATGACACACTAGGGACTTCAACAACTAATTTTGTGGTTCCAAGCAATTATGCATTGTTACAGCCAAATGATTTTACTGTGTTCTACAAGGCAAAAATAGGAAGTACATTTGCAACGCAGATCACGTTAGATACTAATGGTGATACTATCAATTTATATGATAATACAAATGGGCTGATTGATGCAATGACATACAGTTCTAATCCAGGCAGTGATGTTGCTTTTGGAAGGATAAGCGACGGCACAGATATATTTGATAATTTAACATATCCAACACCAGGAACTGAAAATGGCTACTGCACTGTGCCTAGAGATGATTTATACCTAGTAACAAACACAATATTATGCAACGGGAGCTATGAACTAGCTGATCTTGCTTCTAACGGAGTTTTAGTCGTATTCGGAGACAATGTCACATTGGATTTCAATCAAGCTTCTATATCAGGAGACAGTTTGGGAGTAGGAGTCTCACTTGTGGATAACAACGCACAAAAAACTAGTTCAAGAGATGTAACAATAATAAATGCAAATATACATAATTATTACATAGGAATTGCAGGAATTAATACAACTAATATTTTCATCCATGATGTACTTGTAAATTTGACAGGCATAGGCATCGAGATGCAAAACTCAAATCTTACATATATTCAGGATAGTTATGTGTTAGATGCATATGAAGAGGGGATCTCTGGATTTAACACGGCAGATTTTACGCTGGACAGAGTTACGCTAACAGGAAATGCAAATGCCCTTGTGCTTAATTATTCATCAAATTTTTTAGCATTAGACAGCAAATTTACGTCATCTGCTGATAATGATATATTGCTTAAAGATAAGACAAATATATACTTACTAAATACAACATTCTCATCGTTAAATTTCTCATCAAGCTCAGATTCAGAGGCAGCTATAAACCATTATGTTATTGCAAAAATCTTAGATGTTAATGGCCCTCTAGCTAGTGCTCTTGTCTCAGCGACAGATGTGTTTGATAATCTTGTATTGGCAGATACAACAGACGGATTAGGAAGGACAAATGATAGTGCCATGTTTACTGATTATCTGCAGAATGCGACCAATACAATCTCATTTAATAATTACACATTCAAGATAAATTCCACTGACTCAAAACACCTTTTGCTGCAGGAAAGCAGAAATGTTGACCATTCAGGCGAATATGTATTTACTCTCTCATTAGAGCAAGTCAAGCCCAATGTTCAACTGATTTCGCCATCAGACAATGCCATCGTAAAAGGAATGCTTGAGTTTAATATTTTTTCATATGATAATGCTGTCCTTAACAATGTTTCGTTCTATGTTAACAATGCACTAAAGCAAATAAATTATTCCAATAAAACAAATGAATTATTTACATTTAACTGGAATTCTTCTGAAGTTAACGATGGCAATCATACGTTAAAAGCAGTTGTATTTGACACAGCAGGAAATTCAAACAGCACAGAGATAATTGTGCAGGTGAATAACGTAAATCTGGCGCCAACCATGACTAGCACAGCAATAACAAGTGCAACTGAAGATGTGTTGTATCAATATGATGTTGATGCAGCTGATGCTGATCCTGGCGAGTCATCTACCTTAGTATTTTCTCTTGTTACAATGCCTAGTGGCATGACAATAAATTCAAGCACAGGATTGATCGCTTGGACACCTGCAAATTCTCAAGTAGGAAATAACACTGTGACTGTAAGAGTTAATGATTCATCAGATGCAATGGCTGAGCAGCAATTTACAATAAATGTCACTGCAGTCAATGATGCACCTATGTTCGTGCAGACTCTTGAAAATTTAAATGTGAATGAAGATGCTACACTATATTATGATGTTAACTGCACAGACGAAGAAACTACAAACTTGACTTATTATAAGAATGCAACTCAATTTGCAATCAATCCTGCATCAGGTAACTTCACTTGGACACCAACTAATGATGATGTAGGCAGCCATAATGTAAATTTTATCTGCAGCGATGGAGAGTTAAACACTTCACAGGCAATCACTATTACAGTAGCGAATACAAACGATGCGCCTAGCTTAAATACTGTCGGCAGCAACAATACAGTTGAAGCAGTGGAAGATTCGCTCTTGACATTCTTATTAAGTGTTAGTGATGATGATACCAAAAATCAGGAGAATATTGAATATTTTGCTAATGACACTCGTTTTACAATCACAAAAATCAACAACACTTTTGCAAACGTAACTTTCCTGCCAAATAATAATGATGTAGGAAAGTTTACAGTCAAGTTTACCGTAAATGATTCAAGCAATGTTAATTCATCTTTGAATGTAGTAATTAATGTAACAAATACAAATGATGCGCCTGTCCTTAATAATGTCGAAACAAATAATATTGTCCAGGCAATTGAAGATTCTGCTGTTGCATTTACATTAGCAGCAGATGATGATGACCTACCCCATGGCAGCGCAGTTGGAGAAAGCTTGACTTATACTGCAAATGATACTAGGTTTACTGTTACAAAAATAAATGATACTCTTGCAAATGTCACATTTTTGCCAGTAAACAGTGATGTTCCAACAACAAGCGTTAAGTTTACAGTAACAGACAAGAATAATGCAAGCTCTACACAGACAGTGCAGATTAATGTAACAAATACAAATGACGCACCGCAAATAACTGCATTCTATCCTATATTTGAAGATCCAAAAATAAGTGAGCTTGGTCTGCAGATGTTTAATATCACTGCAGTTGATGTAGATTTAAACGATAACTTAGTATACACATGGGAAGCTAAAGATAATAATAATAATAATAATAATAATTCATTCAATAGCTTATTAAGTGTAGACGCAAGTGATAATAAAAAAGCAAACTTCACAGCAAATGGCACAACAGGAAACTTTGTGGTAAAAGTTAGTGTGAAAGATTTCAGTAACGTAACTGCAGCAAAGACATGGAATTTAACAGTTGCAGACAGGCCAGTTGCAAGCACATTTGATAGCAGTTTAACGACAAACTTCAGTGCAACTGCTAACTTAAGTGATGTGGCAAATGTAACTCTTGGAAAATCTGTCTCATCTGGCGGTGGACAGCCTACGCAAGTGCTTGGATTAGTCAGCTTCAAGCAAAATCTGGATCTAAGCAACGTGGTTGATCTTGATAATTTAATTAATATTTCAAAAGGATTTGTAAGGATAGACAGCAAGCAGCTGCCAGCATTAAACAAATCTGCTAAATTAACCATGCAGACACT
>JAGVZX010000089.1 GCA_018302185.1 Candidatus Woesearchaeota archaeon | reverse complement strand
GTATACATTCTGGATATAAGCAGCCAATCTTAATAGCTCTTTATCCTCTACATCATGCGCACCTTCCAATCTCTTCTTTAAATTATTGAATTTAGGATGCGTAGCTAGGATATCTTTATGCTCTTCCATGAATTTTTCTATTTCTTTCTCATCTAATTTATCTTTACTCAGCAATTCCTCATCGCTTTTTTCCAAAGCCCTAAAGCTCTGGAATATCTCTTTCAACGCAGCAATTAATCTTGTATTTACCTCCTTTATAGAAGTTTTTACTCCAGCTACCTCTATTCCGGTCTCCATTATAGCAAGAAGCTGGTCTTTAATGCTTTTCATTTTTTCTTGATCTAAGGTTATTGCTGTCATGCTATGGTCTCCTTCCAGATGTACTTCTTCTCTCTATTCTCTCAATTTCGATATATAAGCTTAACATTCTTCTTAACTTTTCTATATCAGGATCTAAAGTATTAAGACCTATCTCTGTTTCAAGACTAATTTTATTCAAAATCCGGTTTCGCAAAGGTTCTTGTACAGTCATTCTTATTCGTTCAATTTCAGTTTTTATGTTAGTAATTTCAGGATCTTTTGCTCTAGACCCCCCCCCCGCAGCTCCGCCACCACTTGGCGCTAAAGTTGCACTACTTTCTTCTGCCAATTTACTTAGTTCCTTAACCTTATCACTATTCATTTTTACCAATCTTTGTTTAACTTCAAGCATCTTGCGTATCTGGTCTAATCCATCAACAATAAACTCAGCATTCTGCTGAGGCTGGGTTGCAACAGAAGGTTGCCCTTGTTTTTCACCTTTCCAACCTTTCCAAGGATGGAAATTACCACTTATGCCTCTTTTTATGCCAAAATATGCTAAAACTAATAAAACAACTAAACCTATCCATCCCCACCATGGCATTTTTGATGCCGCATATTTTATTGCACCTTTATCTTCATAATCTTTAGCAGCTGTTATATCTTCACTTTTCTTCACTTTTTTATATTTCTCTGTTAATAGGTCATTAGGAACTGGGTTAAATTTCGTCTTAGTTTCCAGATTAAAAGTATCATCAGGCACTAAAAGCTTTAGTATTGCAATCTGCACCTTATCCTCTTTCAGCATCTCTGGCTTAATTAATTCAGTATCACCTTTATTTGCCAGGAAGTTTTGCCATTCTGCATTGCTTTTTATTGATTCAATCCATGCAATAACCTGCTCTTCAGTTAGCTGGTCAGCGCTTGCAATAGTAGCTGAGAATATAGCTATTACTAACATTACTGCAAACAAAATTACTGCCTTTCTGATTTTATTCTTATTTGTCATTTGTCAAGCATCTCTTGGAATTTCTTCTTATCAACATTTCCTTTTCCTAATGTCAATTCATATAACTTTGTTACATAGTCTCTAGTAAGTTTAGCACTATATTTAAACCAAACATTTTCAGGCGTATCAAATTTGATGTATTTGATGTTAGGGTCAACTAAGTCTACTGCATCATTGCCAGTAATAACTGCAGGCTTTGGAGGGCCATCTAATAATGTTACTTCTTGAGTTGGATCACCAAGTATGGTTATTGTAAGTGGTTCGCTTTTGATAGTGCCTACACTAGCGATAATAATATTTTGAGAACCATGGGCAGCAGCAGTACTACTCTTTATAGCGCCAGAAATCTTATCGCCTTCATTTTTTATATCTTTTAAATTTAACGTTGAGAAAGATGTTGTTGAATCTAGTACAACAAAAGATCCACTCTCATCTTTTACTTGCCATGTAATATCTTTATATGGAACAACCTCAGTACCATCACTGGCTATTGCTGTTATATATATCGGCGATCCTGGCCTAAATGTATCTATTTTCGATGAGCTGCGTTTTGTTTAGCTAATACTCTGTTTATATCTGCTATCAATTTAGTAGCAGCAGCAATCTTAGCTGTTATCTCAGCATCAGTAATAATCGGCGAACTTCCTTTAATTGCTTCAGTTTTAATCTCAGTATATATCCCACTAGCCTCTTTAGCTAATTTCTTATCCTGCTCTAAATTATGGTCAGGTTTTGCGTAATCTGCAAGCGCATCTTCCAATTTCTTATCAGCTGTTCCAAGCGCAACTCGTAAGACATCAGCATCTATTGCACCACTTAGCACTAAAACCTCGAATGTCTTATCAGCTATATCTGCAACAATAACATCGCTATCAAACTTGACACTTATTTTATAATCAACAGCTGCTTCAGCAAATGTTCTCTTAATCTTATTTACAGTAATCTTCTCTTTAAACACTTCTGGACTGCCTTTCTTTATCGTCCATGTGTAAGTCTTTATCTTATCACTTGTAAATTCCTGCTGAGTTCTCTTATCAACAACAACAAACTCAACTTCCTTGTCTTTTTCTACTTTATTAGGCGCAATCTCTCCGATGATCTTGACATCCAGCTCACCAATTTTTGTTCCGGCAGCTATCTCTTCATCTAATTTTTTCTTTGTATCTAAATCTGTTTTCTTGGTCTTTACATCATTTAATTTAGCTGGTAAAGTTGTAGTTATTTCAATTTTGGCATCATTAAATCGAGAATCTGATAATCCTATTACTGAAAATATAGTTCCTTTCTTAGCCTCAACCTGTTTATATACCTCTCCAGCTTCAACTAATTTTCTCAAATGTTCATCTATAATTGTTATATCAGCAGTAGCAGGATCTTTCTCAACTTTTGCAACATATTGTCTAGCATCATCTAAAACTCTGTTAGCCTTATTATATTCTGCAATCAGCTGTGCATCTGTGAAAGTAGTTAAATCACTAACAATAAATCTTTGCTTAACTCCAGTAATTCTTTTGCCACCAAGCTCAAATGATGCTTCTATTACATATTCACCATGTGCATCAAACTTTTTACTGAATTTATTTATAGTCGATGGTTCACGAACAGATATCCCTCCACCCATGCTATATGTCCACAAGAAATTCGCTGCACCAGTTTCTTCACTATTATCTTCCTTTACTACGACAAATTCTGCCTGCCTGTCTTTTATGATCTGTTCAGGCGCTTTTATCTTATAATCCCTGTTTATGGCTGCTCTTTCTATCTCTCCAAATTTCCACTCAATCACATTAGCAATAGGTATCTCTTCATTGGAGATAGTGTCTTTATATTTTAGCTGCAGCTTAATTATTTTTGTTTGGGGAGTTATAGCATATGGAAATTTAATATTATCTTCTACCTTAGTTACTGGCTCAAACTGTGTTGATTCATATTTAGTGATTCTCTTGATCAATCTTCCTACTTCAGTATTTGCTTCAGTTTCACTGCTAAATGCAGAAAGTTTATCTGTAGCAGTAAATGGTGTAATTACTATCTGGCTGACTCCACCAGACACGCTTCCAGGCACAGGATTAAATTTGATATTATTAACTAGCTCATTAATTGCAGCCATATTCTTGACTCCTGATAAGCCAGATACTTTACCTTCTAAAGCAGTTAATTGTGAATTTAAATCATCAACCCTTTGCGTATAAACTTTATTTCTTACATGACCTGCTAACTCACTAGTCAATCTACCCTTAACTGTGCCAACCAAAGCCTGCCCTTCACCAATCTTTGTGCGCGCATTATTAGCATCTTTCCTCAGATAGAAATCATTTGCTACTTCAAGTTTTCTTTCAACCTCATCTATCTGCTTTACAATTTCCTCTTCTATCTGGCCAAGCTGCTCATTGTTGGCAACTACATTTATTGTCCACGAGATAGGAGTTTGAGTTAATGGATATACCTTATTAATTACAAACAATCCGGTATAACTATAATCTAACTTTAGCTCAACTTTATAATTTCCAGCTTCTGTTTTTGCAAACTGAATATTATCTTTGTTATCCTTTGTTTCAGTGACTACAAAATTACCAGCAGCATCTTTTATATATATACTCCATTTCCATTTGAAGTATTCTGCCTTACTCTTAATTTCATCTTGTTCAGTAAGCTCCTTTTGAGCTACAGTTGATGTAGTAGTAGTAGTTGTAGCACCACCGCCTGGTGGAGATATTGCCCTTGTCCTGGTTCCGCCTGCCAACACAATCTTCTCAATCAAAACTCCTAAGTTCTGTTGTTGACCTTGCTCAACAACAATCTGAGACAAGCTTGGTGAAGCCCTCATCTCAACACTCTTGATTTGCTCTACTTCAGGGGATGGTAGGGTAGCAATCTCTTGCCTCTGTCCAACAAGGCCATTTGTCACAATATTAACAGTTGAAACAATATTGCTGCCTTTCTTAATCGACAATGTATGTGTCTTATCCTCAGCTATATTCGGAATCTGTATCAGAATTTTGTAATATTCAGTATCACTAGGGTCAGTGCTTCTTCTTGGAGCAGTGACTTTAACATCAGCATTAGTATTATCTTTTATCTCATAAGTAGTAGTTTGCTCTAAATCGTCAACCTCGCTTTCCATCTCTATTGGAAATTTTACTTCAATCTCATTTTTACTATTTGCTTTGGCAGTCACTTGCTTTCCGACTGGCTTTTTTACATAATTATACTGGCAGTTGAAAATATTTTCATTGCTGTTAATTGCATCTATCATACAGTTATCAGTTGCTGCAGGCTTCTTATACCCTGGCAAAGTTCCAAATACCACCTTATAAATATCTCTGTCAAGGATATATGTAGTAATTGCATTGACACTAGTCTCTAAAACATAATCATCTCTTTCTCTGATGACGCTTATCAATGGAAGATCCATGTCGTTTGCATTGATTTCTCTTCCATATTTCTGTATTTTAATATCCAATCTGATCGTGCCTTTCTTTTCTTTAAACTCCGAATAATAATATTCCAATGTTCCTGGCTCTGTTGCATCTAATTCTCGAGCTTTTTCCTCCATATAACTATGCACATCAAATCCGTTGATATCTCCCTCTCCCCATGGATTTCCAAATACGATCTGCTCATAAAACTGGGGATTGCTGAATAATCTTGCCTTGACTTTCTCGACAGCCTTTTCAAAATCATATCTTGTTCTTACCACAAAGAGCTCAACAGGTCCCTCTCTAAGATTCAGGATAGCTCTATCATTCTTATTTGTGCCAAATGCAACCCATGCTGAAAAGGCAGCTCTTCTGTCTTCATCAGGACCAGCAGCTGCATATATAGAAAATAACGGAGCTATAAATACAGCTAATAAAATCATGCACAATATCTTGTTTTTAGCAATATTTGTTTTCATTTTTGATTATTATAAGTCATTTTCTGTTCCTGTAAATCCTCCACGTGGGATTGCAGGTGTAGTTGGTTTTGCACTACCTGGTTGCGGAGCAGATGTTCCTTTAGGTGATATGGCATCATCAATTGTTTCTGGCTTAGGTGCATCTACAGGCGTATTATTTGGCTCTGGTGCAGGTGTTTCAGGCGCAGCAGGTTCTTTAGGTGCTTCTTCTGGCTTAACAGGTGGTGCTTCAGGTTCACTAGGTCCAGGCTTTGGAGTTGTTGGCTTAGCAGGTGTTTCAGGTTGTGCAGGTTTAGCTTTAGCTTTCTTCGCATCCTCTTCAGCAGCTTTTCTATCAATAGCTCTTTTCTTTGCATCTGCTTTTTCTTTGCTTGCTTCCAACACTTTAATCTCTTCAATCAATGTTTTTAATATTTTTAGGAAAGTTCTTTTCTCTTTTTCTTTCTCTGTTGTAAGCAATGTGTCAATCTGTGTTGCAGTAAAGCCTTGTTCTGGTACTTCACCTTCAAAAAACGTCTTCTCGATCCTTGCTTTCTCATTTTTCTTCTCTGTAATCATAGCATCTAATCCTTTAATTTCAGAATCGCTCAATATCCTATCTTCTGAAGTATCAGTCGGCGTGCTTGATAAGATCCATCCAAGGCCATTTGCAAGATTGAACTTATTAGCATCTCCTTCAATCACAAGATTGCTTACATTAAATGCAATCCATGTGACAACCAGCGCAAGTATAAGTGACACAACAATAGTTCCGGTGCCTGCATGCTCTCCTCCGATGACTGCTTTTACAACAAGGAATATAACTAAAAATATTATCAGGAACAAGAAGTTCTTCACAAACGGCACAAAGAAGCTTGGCGAATACCCAGCTTTCAATGCAGCAAGCGCAAGAGCAGCTCCAACAGCAAGTGCCATCCCTTTCATGGCATTTCCGCCTTCTCCAAATCCAACTTTATTTAATCCTACTAATGCGACTGTTGCAAACAAAGTGAACATTACAAAGAAATCAATCAGGCTTTGGTGTCTATTGTAAAAGTCAACTAATTTTCCAGTGCCGCGTATTGGGTCTGTGCCTGCAGCTCTATAGTTGCTTGTTCCCCTGAAAGATTTAATTGCATCAGATACATCGCTTTCAAGAGTATCTCCTGAGCTTGTTGCTGCATATCCTTCAAAGCTTACAACTGCTGAATGTGTATCAGCATTTGCTATCTGCACAATAATTGTAATTATAAATAATGCAATTAATAACGCAAGGATGTTTCTAGCTGCTTTATTCGCAACATTTTTTCTCTTTCCATCCACAAATTTATTTCTCAAATCTGCTCACCATTATTTTTTCTCACAAATTCATTCAGCTCATTTAAGTCTGCATCATTCAGCTCAAGCAAAACTTTCTTTCCCTGGCTAGGTATCATGACAACAACAGGGCATCTGTCAAGTGCATATTCAGTGAATGGACGACCACGGCCTTTCTTGATTTTCTTCGTTCTCTTCACTATCTGCTTATCTTCTAATCTTGCAAGAAAATTATCAACATTAGCCACAGACATCTGGAATTTTTCAGCCAGCTCAGTAGGCGTTTTATTTCCGCGCGCAAGTTCCTCTAGAATAAGCCACACTGTATCCTTGCTCAGTATCTTTGCTATGTTGTTAGACAAAATATTTACCTCTTTTATCTTCCTCTTTTCCCTTGGCTAGCAATAGTTATCAAAATAAAAAAATCATTATTCAATTAGATAAAATATTAAATAGACTATATAAAGCTTTCGTTTTTCAATTATTTGATTGAATAATTACTCTAAACAGCTAGAAAAACTCAAAAATTAGCAAATATTCAAATTACTCAAATAATAAATATACTAATTAACTAATAAAATTACTCAAATATTTGATTTAATAATAAAACTAATTAAATAAACTCTCTTGGAAATATAT
>JAGVZX010000088.1 GCA_018302185.1 Candidatus Woesearchaeota archaeon | reverse complement strand
GGTAATAATAGTCTCAGGAAGCGTTTGCACAGGAAAGACAACACTAGCTAAAGCTCTTGCACAAAAACTCGGTTTTAGATATTTTGATGTCAACAGGATCATAACTAAATACAAGCTAGCTGAGGGATATGACAAAAAATACCACAGCAAGATAATTGATGAGAGAAAGCTTGCAAAAGTTCTTGCGCATCTGATCGAATTGAACAAAAACTGCTTTGGAATGCTAATAGACAGCCATCTTTCTCACTATCTCCCAAAAAAGTATGTTAATCTTTGCATCATCACTAAATGCAATCTTAAGGTTCTAAACAAAAGACTAAAGAAGCGATATCTTAAACTGCCAGCTAAAATTAAAATTAACTTAGAGACTGAAATATTCGACACTTGCAATGTCGAAGCAACAGAATCAGGGCATGATGTATTAGTTGTTGATACTACGAAAAAGATGAATATTGATAAATTATCGAAAGAAATAAATAAGAGGCTTGCTAAATAAAACCATATGTCAGAACTCCTAAAGATATTGAATTATGTATTTGCAATCGTGCTTTTTTCTATGGGAGCATTGCCATTATTGCAGGGATATGGCATCATCAGCTCAAATCCGCTTAGTTTTGTATCAGGCACATTAAAAACTCTCATACTCTTGATGTCTGCATTATACCTTTCCATAGACGGTTTTGGAGAAGAGCATCTGATAAAATCTCTAAGCTTATTCACAGCATTGATTATAGCGCTGATAGTCTTTGTTCCGATAATAAACCAGGCAGGATGGATAAGCTTTACGTTGCCTGGATTTGTTTATGCCATAGAAAGCTATCTGTTTGTTTTAGGCGGAATATTCTTGATTATAGGCGCATTCATCCATCACTAAATCTTAATCATGTTACAACTAAATGAGATCAAGAAGATAGCATATTCTGCTAGGAAAGAATTTGAAACGGATAAGATTCCTATCAATAAGCTGAAAAAACTATATCTTGCTTATAATAATATGCCTAAGATAAGAAAATTCCTCTTGCAAGCGAGAAAATTATATCCGAAACTTAACTGTGGCTTAGCTACTGTATATCTAAAATACAGGTTTGGCTTTGGCAAGATCATTAAAGGTAAGTATAAAAATCATAATCATACATTTCTTTTGCTGACAAATAAGCAAGATAAGCTGATTGTTGATATAACAGCAGACCAATATGCTGGTCCTAAAGTGTATGTTGGCAGAATTAAAAATCCTTGGTCAGTTAAATAAACAAATAAAATCAGTTTATAAATTACCTCTGCAAACATTTAAATATCTTCAACTCTTCCAATTTCATAAAATGCCAAAACAAAAGATACCAAGAACATTAAGCACACAGCATCCTGATAATGTCAGCAATGCGCCATTTGTAGCTCATTCTGTTATTGGCGGAGAGGCAGAGATCAAGGAAGCATATTATGCATTCTCTAAGTTAAACTGTGACGAGCAGCTTTGGGATTGTGAGGGAAAGGAAACAGACAATTATGTTGTGAAGAAACTACTTTCTGAAAATCCAGATTATTTCAAAAAAAAGCGCCTTGGAAGAGATAAGCAGCTTCTTCTTAGGGTGCCAAATCCTACTGTAGAAGGCAATGAAGCAAAATTGTTATTGGAGATTCTTGAAAGCATCCCTAGAAGCTTTGATGTTGCTCACCAAGTGTATGATGACGATATTGCACCAATATTTGAAGTTGCTATGCCAATGGTAACAAGCGAACGCTGCCCGATAAGAGTAGCTGAATATTACAAGCAATTTGTTGTAGGAAAGCAGGCAAAAAAACTGTTTCCTAATGATATTCCGCTCTCAAGATGGATAGGTGAGTTTAAGCCAGATACTCTACGTGTCATCCCTTTGTTTGAAACCAAAGAAGCGATCTTAGATTCTGCTAAAATAGTTGAGAAATTTGTAAAGTTTGAAAAGATAGATGATCATCAAAGAGTTTGGTTAGCTAGAAGCGACCCTGCTCTAAATTACGGAAACATCTCTGCATTATTGCTCTGCAAGATTGCTTTACAAAGACTCCATGAGACTGAGAAAAAATTGGGCATTGAGGTCTATCCAATGATTGGCGTAGGAACTGCTCCGTTCAGGGGAAATTTCAAGCCAACGCAGCCAGAAAAACTGCTTAAAGGATACCCAAGTGTCCAGACATTCACTCCTCAAAGCGCATTCAAGTATGATTATCCTGAGAAGACAGTCAAGAAAGCGATTAATACGATCAACAATACAAAGCGAAAGAAGCCTGTTTATGTAGATGAAGATAAAGCCATTAAGATCATCGACAAGATACAGGAGCAGTATGAAAAAGAGATCATTGTTTTAGCGCCTTACATAAACAGGATGTCACAGTTTGTTCCTCGAAGAAGATTAAGGAAACTGCATATTGGGCTATTTGGTTACTCAAGAAAATCAGAGCGTGGCTTAGTATTGCCAAGAGCTATTACTTTCTGCGCATCAATGTACAGCATAGGACTTCCGCCTGAGTTGCTTGGCTTGACGGCATTAAATGACTATGATATGGATGCATTGCATTCCTGCTATTCAAACTTCGAGTATGATTTAAATGAAGCGTTAAGCTATCTGAACAAAGCAAATTTGGAGTATTTGCCAGACATGATAAAAGAGAATGTGCTTAAGATTGCAAGAGAATTTGGGTCTGATTCTGGCAGCTATGATGAAAATACAGCGCACAATAAGATAACCTCCAAGATAATGCATGACTTCAGGACAGAGAGCTTTAAAGGAATATCTGACAAGATTGTGGAAGCTGGGAAGATCAGGAAGTTCTTGGGATAAGATTGAAAAAAGATTAGCTCCAAATAAGTCTCTTGATAAAGCTTAGTGCGGCAATTAGAAATACTATAGCTAAAATAATAAAGATAATTGTCTCTATTGTAAATCTAAAGTGCCTCTTTTGTCCATATACTCCAAATAAAACCAAATAAATATATAAAACATTCTCTACTTATCCCTAAATTATGAAAACCCAGCTATCATCCATCGAAATCCATTATTTAGCAGATGAACTTCAATCTTTAGTAGATGCAAAAATAGACAGGATATATCATCCAGAAGAAAAAGAACTCTTGCTCCAGCTGCATCTTCCAAATCAAGGAAGGAAGATCATGCGCATCTCTGTACCAAATTTCCTCTATCTGACAGAAAACAAGCCAGAGATGGACTCAGAACCAACAGAATTCTGCTCATTATTGAGAAGAAGGATTGAGAATGCTCGCATTAGGACTATTGTACAGAAAAATTATGAAAGGATCATAGAGATTCTGCTTGAAACAAAGGAGCAAAAATATAATCTTATAATTGAGCTGTTTGCGCGCGGAAATATAATATTATGCGATGAAAAATACACTATAATTGCAGTTTTAGAGCAGCACGTGATGAAAGACCGTTCCTTAAAGATAAAAGAGACATATAAATTGCCTATCAGAGAATTTAATCTATTTGAGCTGACTAAAGAGCAACTTTCCAAATTACTGCAAAATTCTATACAAAACGCTGTCGTGAAATCTCTGGCCATGGACCTTGGTACAGGTGGTATATTTGCAGAAGAGCTCTGCCTGCAAGCAAGAATAAACAAGCAAAAAAAGCCGATTGATGTGACAGAAGATGATTTAGATGCTTTGTTTTCTGCAATCAAAAAGATTCGCGCAAAAAAATTATCTCCTTTATTGGTGTTTAAAGACAATAAATTAGAGGATGTTGTGCCTTTTGAGCTAGGTTATTACAAAGAGGATGAAAATGGTAATAGTAAAAATGATAAAGATGGTAAGAATCATGATACTAAAGAACCTCAAAATTATACTTTTGAAAAAACTCTTACCTTAAACCTTGCATTAGAAAGATATTTCTCTTTAGGGATAAGAAAGAAGCCTGCTGCAATCCTCAAATCTGAGAAAGAGATGCAGAAGATCCAGACAATAATCGCAGAGCAGGAATCTCTTGCAAAAGACATGGATAAAAGAGAGCAGGAGATAAGGCAGAAAGCAGAGCTTATCTATAATAACTATCAGCTGATTGACAATCTGCTGAAAGAGCTTAAAGAGATTGTGAAAAAGCATCCTTGGAAAGAGATCAAAGCAAAGCTTCAGGAGCATAAGCTAATTAAATCTGTTGACGGCAAGGAGAAAGCTATTGTCATTGAGCTTAATGAGTAAAAGAGTGAAAACATGAATTTCTTTTTAGAAAGATATCAAAGATCAGGGCATGACATCAATCAGGGTAATGTAGATAAAATAGTTTCTAAATTAGGGTCATTTCAGACAATCAGGGTCAATACATTAAAAACTTCTGAAAAAGACCTGATAGCCAGACTAAAAGCAAAGAATGTTATTTTGGAAAAAATTCCATTCACTGATTATGGCTATAAGGCAAAAGCTCGATTTTCTCTTGGAAGCACACCTGAATATCTGCAAGGCCATTATTATCTGCAGGAAGCTGCTTCACAAGTTCCAGTGCAAGTCTTAATGTCTGAACAAAATAAAAATATAAATCATGAGCTTATTTTGGATATGTGCGCCTCTCCCGGAAGCAAAACAACTCAGATTGCGCAGTTATTGAAAAACACAGGAACTGTTGTTGCGCTTGATATCAATAAAAATAAGTTGATTTCGTTAAGAAATAATATTTCAAGATTGGGTATTACTAATACGATTATCTACAACATGGATGCAGCTAATGTTTCTAGATTGGGTTTTAAATTTGACAAAATATTGCTGGATGCGCCTTGCTCAGGCAATTTTACATTGGAAAGCAACTGGCTGGAAAAAAGAAAGCAGAAAGATCTAATTAAGGTTGCAGAAACTCAAAAAAAACTCTTAAAAGCAGCATTCTCAGTCCTAAAGAAAGATGGCATGATTATCTATTCAACCTGCAGCTTAGAGCCTGAAGAAGATGAAGAAATAGTCAATTATGCAATTGATAAGCTTGATGCTAAACTTATCAAGATAACTGATGAGAAGTATAAGCAGACATTCAATCCAGATCTTACTGGAACATTGAAATTCTGGCCTGAGATTACAGGAACACAGGGTTTTTTTGTTGCAAAGTTTAGCAAAAAATAACTATCAAGTAAAATAAGGCAATCAATGAAGATTAACTAAAATAGTCACCAAAATCGGCAGTATTCTATTCTCAAAACAGGAATATTTATAAATAACTGGCTATTTCAATGCTCTAGGACGGTCATAGGGGCCTGGTTCTACCCGTTCCCATCTTGAACACGGAAGTCAAGCAAGCCTCCGTTCTGGATTGTACTGCATTCACGTGCGGGAA
>JAGVZX010000087.1 GCA_018302185.1 Candidatus Woesearchaeota archaeon | reverse complement strand
CATGTAGTCGTCCTGCGCGTGCCGCTTGATTATTGCAGCGACATCTTTCGCATCCTTTGCTATCGCGAGCCTTGTTTTCATGATGATAATATGATGGAAAAATAGAAAAAGGACTATGCTTTGGGCGGCGTAACTTCCCCGACAAAATTTGTCTTCATTGCATTTCTGAAGTCTTCTATGCTTGAACAAATGTTGTTTCCAATTAGCCATCTTACCTTTACATCAGTCGCAATATCCGTATGATCGTAGCAGGGTATTCCGCCTGCTTGTATTGCCTGAATTCCGCCTTCGTAGTGGCTTGAGACTGCACTCCCGCCGGGAAATTTTGTCGTTATGAAGATGGGCATATTGTACTCTTTAGCTGCTTTCTCGATAACCGGAATCAGGTTGTACTTGCCTTCTGAACAGACATTGCCCTCCCCGAGAGATTTAAGAAGCAACGCTGATATTTTACCATTTCCTATAAAACTGAGGATAATTTCTGGGTCTATGCCTGGAGAAAGCTCGAAGCTTAGCACAGCTCTCCCAAATTTTGGGGCAAGATTCATTTTATCTGAAGCGTTTGCCTTCAGCCGCACGTGATTCGTGTTCATATGAATGCCGTTTGAGTCAACATGTCCGATGTCCGGATAAGATGGCGACTGGAAAGCGTCGAAGCTTTTTTCACTCTGTTTAAGAATTCTGCATCCCAGCAATATACGATGCCAGAAATTCACCACTACATCTGAGATACCAAGTTCAATTGACGTGTCAACTACTCTGAAAAGATTTTCAAGATTAAATCTCCCATCTCCACCATGCAAATATATGGGATTTAGAGAG
Source organism: Candidatus Woesearchaeota archaeon (assembly GCA_018302185.1). Classification (GTDB taxonomy): domain Archaea; phylum Nanobdellota; class Nanobdellia; order Woesearchaeales; family UBA10200; genus UBA10200. The sequence goes on along the minus strand of JAGVZX010000087.1, from coordinate 4,506 downwards.
CCTGTCATGCAAACAGGGATCCTCAGACCGCTTTTCTTTGGATCCTTTCCATGAAGCGCAAGCGCAAGGGCTGCGGCAGTATATGCCAGCGTGTCGGTTCCATGAACAATAGTTACCGCGTCATATTTTTCCTCTTCCTGGGCTTTTTCGATGCGAAAAATGAGCTTTTCCCAGTCTAGTGGCGTCACGTTTGTGCTGTCTTTCGCAGTTATGAATTCAAAGTCTATTTCCATGTCTTTTTTTAACTGATCTATAGTAGGCTCGCAGGCAGATCTGAACATATCACTGTTCTTTGGGGGAACAAGAACCGGTTTCCCGTTTTGTTTCTCAATTACCTGGCCTATTGTACCGCCGTTGTAGAGGAATAGAATTTTTTTCATAATCATAAACAACTCCAGATTTCAGTAAAAAAAATGGAACCCTATTTCTAATAATTGCAGGTTTTTTGATAAAAAGCTATGCTGTAACCAATGTGACAATGTGTATTTTTTAGCGATTCTGTCACACGCCAGACATGTTGTATGAGACACCTATACGCGGGTAGAATAATTCCAAAGGATGCTGTAAAAGTCCAGATACTCTCTTGCTATGATATCACTTTCTATCACAATGGTATATATAGGGTTTATCCAGACTGTAAGGTATAGCATGTCTCCGCAGACTATCTGGGATATCTGAGAAACGTTGGTTCTTTGCGCTTTTGGCAAGAGGCGCGCTTCTGTGTATTTGATTTTGTTCAGTCCTTTTATTTCTTCCATCGGATACTTGTAAAAAAGTAATTTTAATTGTATCTCCTTTTTTACCCTTTCCATATGGAATACATGCATTACTTTCTCATTCAATAGGTTCATTATTTCTTCTTTTTCCGCCAGCCCGTAAATCCATATGGGTTCTTTTTTGTTGAGCATATTTAACAGGACATTCTTCACCGCACCAATGCCTTCAAGCACATATACCTTAGGCGTCTGGCCTTGTACGTATGCGGTTTCAAGATAGCTTACGGCAGCCTTGATATTTTCAATTTTTTCAGTAATTTCATGCAAAATCATGTCGGAAGAAAGTGCTATAAAAGTGGTCCCGGCGCCGTTTTTTGAGGAAGAGTAAACCAAGTTCTTTTGCTTGAGTTTCGTCAGAATATCATAGACGTTCGACCTATGCATTTTCACTCTTTTGGCAATTTCCGACACGTTTGATTCTTTGTTTTTGCGCAGGTCCAAATAAACCTTAGTCTCTGCGGAAGGTATTCCAATATCTTCAAACGCCTTGATAATAATTTCTTCCTGAGGCATAATTTTATTTAATAATTATATGATTTTTTAAATATTTCGGTCGATGGGGGGGGTGTTGTATTGAGTAATAATATAATTATAACATAGTAAAAACTACAACATGCAATTTCTAGAGAAACTTGGCATTTTGCAGGCTAAAATTTTGAAAATGGGTTTTTGTATATTTTATAAAAAACTCAGAGCGAAAAACCTGACCTAAGAATAGCATGATTGGTTCTAGCTTTAATCTTTTCAATATAATGGGCCCGCTGTGATTGCTGCGAAGACCGGAGGTCTTCGAGCCCTCGGTGAGCTCCGCTCAACCGAAGGTGAACACAGTTCGAATCACTGTGTGATGGGCCCGCTGTGATTTGAACACAGGCCACTACCACCCCAAGGTAGGATCCTACCAAGCTAGACTACGGGCCCTATAGAAAGAGAATATAGGAGATCTTAGTTTTATAAGCCTCATCAAATGGCTAAACGTTACGTAAAAAATCTGATTCTGCCATTACTTCTATTGATGAGCCTTTCTTCAATAAACTCTGCGCCTTTTCCTGTTTTCGACTCATTCCATCTTCACCAACACGCTTAAAATCCTGCTGTCCAACAACTAGGAAATCTGTTTCTTTTGAAACGATATCAGAGTTTATACCACCTATGTCTGCAACAGTTTGTTGCGCATCTTTTCTGACCATCGATGAAAGTGTTCCTGTAAAAACGACAGATTTTTTGTAGAAAATGCTTTCGTGGTCATGTTTTGAAGAATCACCAACAATCGTTAAAGCTGGATGTACACGCTTTGTTTCTGATGGCTTGTAACCTCCGACAAACAGTTTTCCGATTGTAGTCCCAAGTTTTCTTGGAAAATCGTCAATATGATTCACTTCTGCTGCTTTGAATGCTTTAATTGAAAGTTTTGCACACGCTAGCGAATCTTCACCTGCGCGATGGTGTTCGAACGAAATTTTATTTAAATTACAAAGCGATTTTAAGTCGTACGATAACAGTTTTGGCCAAACTTTTTTAGAGAACGTATAACTGCACGAATATTGCAAATCTGGAAAAGGAATTTTGTACAGTTCCAATGTATGGCGTAATACACTAAGATCAAAACTTGCAAAATGAGCAATTACAAATTGATTCTCCAGAAGTGGCTTTAATTTGGTTTTCCAAAGTTTGTTAAACTCTAGTTTTCCGGAAACGTCCTTTGGTTCTATACCATGAATTGCTATATTGAACGGATCAAATTGGGGATAGCATTTTGGTTTAATAAGCCAAGATTGTGTATCAATAACTTTACCATCTTTGACAAAAGTTAAACCTATTTCGCAAGGACTGTTTCTTTCTGATGTTGCTGTTTCAAAGTCTATTGAGATAAAGTTCATATGTATCATGCCCATTTATACGTAACAATACCATCAGCCTATTGACTGATGGTTTGTGGCGTGTAAGAACCACTGTAATAACGTGGCTCATAAACTTCAAGATGCCACTGGTCTATTGACCAGTGGTTCTTCACACCTTCCTTTCAAGTTCTATGAATTCTTCTCTTGATATTTCTGCACCACGAAGAATCTTAAGCGTAATACCAGTGCTTACCGGTTTCTCGCCATGAACAGGCACAGTTACAAACCTTCCTTTTGAATCTTTCATTTGCACATGACTGCTTCTTTGCCTTACGACTTGGAAGCCTTTCAGAGAAAGAACCTTTATCATTTTCTTGCCAGAAACCAGAGGCAGTTTCATGCCTCACACCTCTATTTTCTGGATACCTATAAACTCATTCGGAATTACGCTCTGTTCCTCAAGACACATTTCTATTACTTCTTTTATGTTCTTCATGACCTCTTCTACAGAATCACCTTGAGTATAGCAGCCCTTGAGATCTGGAACTTCAGCTACGTACGTGCCATTTTCGTCTTTTTCTATCAGAACTGTAAATATTTGTTTTTTCATATAAATCACTTAAGTCTATACACACAGAATGCTATTTAAAATTATAGTACAGCTCAATCACTCATAGTCCACGTTTAGACTGCAAAGAGCCAAACCTGCAACCAAACACAACTACGGCCCAAATCGAAAGACGCAAAGTGTCATGCTGTTAATCAGATTAACAGAAGCAATTAAAAAGAAAATGGGCTCACCAGGATTTGAAATCCCATATCAAAAGCCGCGAGACTTTCGACATCCTGGGCCCCAAGGTCCCAAACCTCGAATCCTAACCATTCTAGAGTCTTTTCCGCAAGCGCTTTTGCGCCGAAGGCGGAAAAGGGCTTAGCTAGACTATGAGCCCAAAACAAAAAAGACGCAAAGCGTAATACATTTCTAGAATATAGTTTGACAGCAAACTTAAAAGCCATGTTTGATCTTGAAGACGTCCCAAACTACCGCCTTCAGGCGGCATGTATTAAGGACGTCTTCGGGATCCCATGCTCAAAACAAACCCACACATTTAGGTGGGTATATCAGAGCATGTGATGGCGGCAATTTTTGCCTTCCGTGGGAGTGATTTGAATCTTATCTCATGCTTCATCGCTTCTGATTTTGCGCAGAATGGCCATTTTGCAACAAGCTCGACCGGACGCCGGCTCCTTGTGTATTTGGAAGCTTTGCCGTTATTGTGCATTTCTAGCCTTTTCCTGATATCATTGGTGTAACCCGTGTATAGAGAGCCGTCCCTGCATCTCAGGACATAAACGTAGAACATGATATTTTCTTCCTGCCCAACAGGCTATATACGCCTGCTTACTTCGACCCCGTCCGCGCCGAAATCATGAAGCTTGCTGGAGTAGTTTGCGCGCACGTAATCCAGATAGTCTTTCATTTCTGCAGCGAACCGCTTTGCATTGTCTGCTACTATCGTTGCATTATCTGCCATCAGAGGTTCCGCGGCTTTCAGGTATCTGAAATAGCTCTCCTTTTGCGCATCAATGAATATCACATCGAATGTCTCTCCAAGCTCCGGTATTATTTCGAGAGCGTCGCCGTTAATCACCTCTATCCTGTCCTTGAACCCCGCGCGCTCGATGTTCATTTTTGCAGCTTCTGTATTTTTCTTGTTCACTTCTATGGAAATAATTCTCCCTTTCTTCATGTTCTTCGCCATAAGGATGGAGGAATAGCCGACAAGGGCGCCGATTTCCAGCACAGCGTCAGGTTTCGTTTCCTTTATCACATTTTCCAGCACAGAGCCCTTCTCGCGCCCTATTATCGGAAGCACAACGTTGCCAGG
>JAGVZX010000086.1 GCA_018302185.1 Candidatus Woesearchaeota archaeon | reverse complement strand
GCATCTTCTTGCCATCTTTAGTCAGATTATGTACAGCAATGATCGGCCTTAAGCCATGCTCAGTCATAACTGCCAATTCAATAGATTTTTGGTATGAGACATTTGAAGTTTTTGACAAAAGCTGCCTGATGACAGGCTCAGCTAGATTATACCCAAACTTATACCCCGGCCTCAGTTTAGTTTCATTCTCCAGGATATAAATATCTAACGGATATCCTTTGCCAAGTGCCATTGCCTGTTCTGCTTTTATCAACTGCGCAAGCCTGTTGTTTAGCTGCGGATATTCCCTGAACCTGAACGCTTCATTTGTTTTCCGTATACTGAACCAGGAAGTTGCAGGAGTTAACTCATGAAGAGGAATTCCCATTAACTTAAGCCCGAAAACATTCACATCATACGTATATATTGCATCTGCAATCTGCTCAAGCTTTCTCATCGAAGAATTTTCACTCTCAGCAGCAGCTTCTATATAGGTTTCATCTATTATTGCGTGCAGTGCAGCAGCCTGTTGCTGATCTTGCTCTTCCCTTATTATTTGCTGGGTGCATCCTGCTATAGGGGTGATGCCTAACGCAACAGCTAATGCTAGTTCATTGATGCCTAAGTTTTTCCTCACCATAACCTAAAAACTTTACTGGTTATATAAAAATATTTCTGTCATTGGGCACTACATAAAAAGTAAGTGATAACCTAACCACTAAAAAAAGTTAAAGAGAATAAATTATAAAAAAATATTTAAACGATTGCTGTTAAATAGCAAAAAGCAACTAAAATATATAATCTCCTACTCAAAGTATAACAAATATTAATTTAACTATTAAAACAGGTGAGGGTATGTCAGAACAGCACACTATCAATTCTAGTTTAGATGAAAACAGGAAATTCTCTGCATCAAAGGAATTTTCAGCAAATGCACATATCAAATCTATTTCTGAATACAAGCAGCTTTATGGTCACTCAGTTAAAAATCCTGAGCAGTTCTGGAAAGAGCAATCTCAGTTAATCCATTGGTTCAAGCCATTCAATAAAGTGCTTGAATGGAACAAGCCATTCTGCATGTGGTTTTTAGGAGGAAAGACAAATGTTGCATATAATTGTCTTGACAGGCATCTTTCTACAGCTCGCAAAAATAAAGCAGCAATCATCTGGGAAGGGGATAACGGAGAAACTAAAACTTATACTTACCAGCAGCTTCATAGAGAAGTCTGTAAGTTTGCAAATGTATTAAAGCAGAAGAACATTGCAAAAGGAGATCGTGTCTGCATATATATGCCCATGGTCCCTGAATTAGCGATTGCAATGCTAGCATGCGCAAGAATCGGCGCAGTTCACAGTATAGTATTTGGAGGCTTCAGCGCACATTCTTTGAGAGACAGGATAAATGATTGTCAGGCAAAGCTAGTTGTCACAACAGATGCTGGCATAAGAGGAGGTAAGATTGTGCCATTAAAAGAGAATGTTGACAAGTCTTTAGAAGAGTGTCCTAGTGTGCAGAGTGTTATTGTTTCTCGACGGGCAAATGCAGTATCCAGTTCTAATTCATCATCTGGCTCAGCTATCTGCCATATGAAAGACGGCAGAGATTTTTGGTGGGATGATGAGATGAACCATGAGAATCTTTCCTCTGTGTGTGATGCAGTTGAGATGGAGAGTGAAGATCCTCTTTTTATCTTATATACTTCTGGCACAACAGGAAAGCCAAAAGGAATCTTGCATACAACTGCAGGCTACTTGTTGTATACAACTCTGACATTCAAACACATATTTGATTATCACGAAGAAGATACTTTTTGGTGCACTGCAGACATCGGCTGGGTTACAGGGCATAGCTATATTGTCTATGGCCCATTGAGCAATGGCGCAACTACCTTAATGTTTGAAGGCACTCCTTTTTATCCAGATCCAGCAAGGTTCTGGCAGGTAGTTGAAAAATATAAAGTCAACATCTTTTATACTGCGCCGACTGCCATTAGAGCATTAGCAAAAGAAGGGATAGAGTGGACAAATAAATATGATTTATCAAGCTTACGTTTGCTTGGTACTGTCGGCGAGCCGATAAACCCAGAAGCCTGGATGTGGTATTACGATAATATTGGGAAGAAACGCTGCCCTATAGTTGATACTTGGTGGCAGACAGAAACAGGAGGCATTCTAATTTCCCCAATTCCAGGAGCGATTGCGCAAAAGCCAGGAAGCGCGACACTTCCTTTCTTTGGCGTCCAGCCGGTTGTCCTTAAGGAAGATGGGACAGAAGCAGCAGTAAATGAAGGTGGTTATCTTACAATAAAATATCCGTGGCCAAGCATGATGAGAACAATCTATGGCGATCCTGAAAGGTTCAAGCAGACATATTTTTCTAAATTTGCAAACCTCTCAGAAACTTTGCCTGCATCACCTCTTGCCGGAATTTCTGCAGGCTTATATTTTACAGGAGATGGTGCGCGTAAGGATGAAGATGGTTATTTCTGGCTCATGGGAAGGATTGATGATGTCATTAATATTGCAGGGCATCGTTTAGGTACTGCGGAAATTGAAAGCGCATTAGTCTCTCACAAATCAGTTGCAGAGGCAGCAGTTGTGCCAAGGCCACATGAAGTTAAAGGACAGAGCATCTATGCTTATGTCACATTAAAGCAAGGAGTTGACAAAACTCATTTATTAAAAGATGAGTTGATCAAGCATGTTGCAGCTGAGATTTCCCCAATCGCAAAGCCTGAAGTCATTCATTTTGCTGACAATCTGCCAAAGACAAGATCAGGAAAGATTATGAGAAGAATATTGAAAGCGATCGCAGAAGGCAAGGAAGATGTTGGAGATACGACTACGCTTGCTGATCCGAGTGTTGTTGCTCAGTTATTGCAGACAAGGGAGATATGATAATAACACTATGAAAAAACTGACATCTCCAAAAAAAGAATATTCTTCATTAATAACAGATATAAGTTTTTTGCTTGAGCAAGGCAGAAGACAAGCCTATCGGGCAGTTAATGCAATTCTTGTAGGAACATACTGGGAAATAGGGAAGCGGATAGTTGAATTTGAGCAGAATGGAAAAGAAAAAGCAGAATATGGCTCTGCATTGCTTGATAACCTCTCAAAAGATTTAAAGCTAAAATGTGGAAAGGGCTTTAGCAGAAGAAATATTCTTGATATGAGGCGGTTTTACCAAATCTATCCAAAATGGCAGACAGTGTCTGCCGAATTAAGCTGGAGCCATTATGTTGAGCTTTTAAGCATAGATCAACCGTTAGAAAGGTCATTTTATGAAAGGCAGTGCATCGGTGAAAGATGGTCTGTTAGAGAATTGTCAAGGCAGATGGGTTCATCTCTTTTTCATAGGCTTGCATTAAGCAGAGTATTGAACTCTCAAAAAAAGGACAATCTCTCCAAAAATATGGAGATGTAATAAAGGATCCTTATATCTTAGAATTTTTAAATATTCCAGACTCTCATAACTACACAGAAAAAGAATTAGAGCAGAAGTTGATTGATAATCTTCAGATGTTTTTATTGGAGCTTGGAAAAGGATTTACCTTTGTGGCAAGGCAGAAGAGAATAAGCATTGGAAATAACCATTATTATGTTGATCTAGTCTTTTATCACAGGATATTAAATTGTTTTGTCCTTATCGATTTAAAGCTTGGAAAAGCAACTCATCAGGACATAGGTCAGATGAATCTATATCTTAATTATTTTAAAAAAGAGGAGAATACACCAACTGATAACTGGCCTATAGGGATTATACTTTCCGCATATAAAAATGAAGTAGATGTTGAATTTGCACTTGGAAGCATACTCAATAGGTTATTTGTCTCAAAATACCAGTTATATCTTCCAAATAAAAAAGAATTGGAAAGTAAACTAAGAGAGGTTTTAGATACAAGAAAATGATAAAAATGGCAACAACTGTAAATTGCCTAAAAAATTAAAACACAAAGAGGTAATAAAAATGCCGACAAAAGTACAAGCATCGCATATATTAGTGCCTACAGAAGCAAAAGCCATGGAATTATTGTTTGATCTCCAGAGAGGAAAGGATTTTGGAGAAGCAGCAAAACAGAACAGCATGTGCCCAAGCAAGAAAAATGGAGGAGATTTAGGCTGGTTCTCTAGAGGGCAGATGGTAAAAGAGTTTGAAGACTGCGCATTCTCTCTTGAGAAAGGCAAGATCTCAAAGCCTGTCAAGACAAGGTTTGGGTGGCATCTGATAAAGGTTGTTGATAGCAAATAAGGATATTCACCCTAGGGGAATACTTTTGGGATAACACATTGGACTAATACGTCACAACCTTTATAAATAATCTAGCTTTTTCTTTTATATAATAATGTTTAGGGAGTGGTGAAAAAATGGCAAATCCAAATGAAGGTAAAGAATATAAAGTAATTAATATAGGCAGGAGAGGAGATCCTGTTATAAAATTACCAGGTGGCAAGATATGTATTGTTAGCGGCGCTCCAACAAGTGTTGAGATTGGTGACACTATTTATATTACTGGTCATAGCTCAGGTGGTGGAAACACTGATTTTGCAAGATATGCTTCACCTCCATCAGCTTTAGAGCAGGAAGCAGCAAATGTAAGACTAACCAGTTCCGGTACTCCTAAAGCAAAAGTTACTGCAAAGTCAGCTAGTATTGATTCTGTAGTAAAAGACGCTGCTCAATCATCTGCTCCTGAATATATGCTAAAGATCGGTCCTACAGAGAGAGCAGACAGTTGCGCAACTGCATATTGTCCTGCAGATTTATTGCAGATGAATGCATATTCAGCTTTGATTGAGCTGATCAAAAGACATGGTGATCCAACTATATACCGAGAAAGCACAGACAGGAGAATAGCAGCTATAACATTTGCAATCTATCAAAAGGCAGTTGATACTAACGCTGTTGCTGAATTACAGTTAACAATAGGTAATGAGCCAATAACAGACAAGACAACTAAGAAATTGATTGATTACTTTAAGCCAACAATAGGAAAAAGATATGCTGCAGCTGCTGTAGTTAAGAAGGGTGAAGAGACTGGAGAATTAGTTGGCGCAGGTGTTGCCGCTGAGTCATGTGCAGTTACAACACCATCAGCTCCTGTTCGCTACACCGCAGCTTCAACTGTCGGAAGAAAAGGAAGGCCTGGTTAATTTTTATCTATAGTTTGCAATTATTATTAATTATTTATTATCAACTATATTTTGAGGGTGTTTAGATAATAAAATGGCAAAATGTATCAAAATTTTCTGGAAAGGGCGCTCTCAGCGCAAGAAGACTTCATAATATTTGGAGATAAGATATATTGGATAGGCGAGCCTATAACTCCTGCATCCGGGCAAATAACTAATTCTTTTGATTCTTTGATTCAAAAAATTGGAGATAGAGAGATACATTTTGCACTCAGCCATGGAACGCCTGTTTCTGATCTAGAAGCATCTGATATTGCTTCAAATAGCAAAGTAATTGCTGATGTTAAGAGTGCTTATATTGAAGACAATCTTAGAGCAGAGCATTCTGTAGAAATCAATGCGCAGCTGGAGCTCGCAAACAAGTACAAAATTCTCAAGTTTGTAGTAGACGATGTATTTCCAAGGCTGACTGCTGCTCCATTGGAAGAGAGGATCCAGGCAGGGCTTTCAGGAGATGAAAGAAGAGTGCAGACAGGAGAAGAGATTGTCAGAGAGATACTGGGAGATAAGATTAGAGCAGAAAAGCGTGTTATTGAATTAGGCACATATTCGATCGAGAGAGTAAGAAAAGACATTGAGCGAAATATAGCAGCTGCAGGCCAGGAAAGAGATTTGATGCATGCTTATGGGGCATCCTTCAGCCATCTTGGAAGCAGGATTACAGAAACCAATCCCTTAAGTTCACTATTGTCCAGGATTACAGGTGCTCTTCCATTGATGCATTTAGGCGGTGAGCTATTTTATTTTGATAATCCAAACAATACATCTTCTCTTGCTCTTAATATCACTGGCATGAGAGTAGGTGTTAACCCTGCTCCTTTAGATAAAAGAGCCATTTTGCAGAGATATAATACATTGCTTACATTAAAACTTAAGCAAGAGGCAGCAGATGAGCTTGGGGCAAAACTTCAGGAGATTAAAGGTGTTGCAACAACAAATATTGATTATATGGCAATAATGGACATGGATGAATTTAGGTTTCGCGACTTAGTATTTTACAGGAATGGTGATGTATACTATATTGGCTTTAGGCTCCCAAAATTTGCAAGGCAGACAACTTTTGATGAAAATCTGTTTATTCCAAAAGAGTTTGATGAAGAAGGATTTGCAGGCGACCTATGTATTGGCTTGGAAGTAAGAAACGGCCAGATCTGTTATAGAGGATCAAGCTATAGTGCAGGTGTCACATACCGCGGTCTTATAAAAGAAGATGCTCCATTTCAGGGAAGAGTCCAGATAGTAGATCCTGTGATGCGCGAAAGATATGGCGAGCTGATAACTATCTGCCATGTAGGCGGTTATCCTGAGTTTGAGCTGTCTCCTGATGGGTTTGTCCAGTTTTTGTTTTATGCAAGAGATAACTTCCTCAACAGCCATAGGCAAGACTTTTTATTTGATCACTATGACCAGCAGGATCGCGCTAAACTTCTTGATGCAGGAAAAATTATTACAAAACAAAAAGCAGAGGCATTAGGCTTTTTGCTCTCTAATATCCATCATGTTACAGATGAGGCAAAAACGCGCGGTAGAGGGATCAGAACAATAATAGAGCTTTAATCCGGAGAATGAATCATGGCAGAAATAGACATGGCAAGGTTTGACAGGCTCTTTAGGGCACTTGGAGAACAAGGCTTGAGCAGATTGCAGAGTTCAGTAGTCTCAGTAATATTTGACAGTGATGCAGGAAAATATTTTGGATTGCCATTTGCAATGGCCGGAGTTCCTGTTAGGTTGATTAGCAGCTCTGCTCTTTCTCCTAATGAGTTAGTCATTGATGTGAAGCCAGATAATGCAGATAATGGAACAAATGCTAGCGATAATGCATCTAGGAATTTAAGGGCACATGCATATGCATCAGCCTTTGGGAGATTTAACTTGAGAAATGACCTCGCAGTTGGAATAGTAGGTGAGCTAGGCTATCGAAACATGGAGACTCTCTTAGGAGGGTCAAATATAATAATAGACTGCACTTCAAACCCTAGATCAAAACAATCAGCATTGGATTTTGCACTAAAGCATGGCAGCATTTATCTAAGTGCTGCTGTCATCCCTGGCTATGGAAAGCTAGAGTTGTCATGCGAATTATCTTCACAGCCAACTGAGTCAATTTTAATGGATGGTTTAGGCGAGCTTGAAAAAAAATTTTTTGAGGAAATCAATGGCACTGCTAAGGATCCGGATGAACATGCTGCCTTAGTAAGGTCAGCTAATGCTACAAAAGAGCTCATTGCAATGTTCTTAGGTGGCATTGCTGCAGATGAGATTGTAAGAGCCTTGATAGGAAAAGAAGAAGTTCTTGACCAACAATTGCATTTCAAATTTGGATATGGCAGTGAGATGTTTGATCCTTTACGATTTGGAGAAAGATTAAAAACTCTTGACATCCTAGATATGCAAGACAAAGCAGCGTTATTCTTCGGTGTTGGCGGAGTAGGCACAAATGCAGGCTATGCATTGGCTAGAGCAGGGATTGGAAGGGCAGATGCTCTCGACAATGACAGGGTTGATCTGACAAATGTCCTTAGAACATTATTCTATCATGACAGGGTTAATGTTGAAAAAGCGATTGCGTTTGCGCAAAAAATTCCTGTTATCTCTGGGGGCAGAACAGCATCAACAGGATTTTATCAGAAATTAAGTGAAGGGACTGATGGTTTAATTCTTCCAAGAAGATATGATGTTTACGTTGATGGCTTTGACACATTTGGTGCAAGAAGATTAGCTGCAACAAGAGCAGAACAAGATGAGACTCCTATAATTACTGCATCTGGAAGATACGATGGTTTTGATGTTGAAGCATATGCTCCTGGAAGAACCTTGTGCGTTGACTGCAATTTCAGGTTGGGAGAATTAGCAGCAAAAGAATTAGCAGAAGCAAGTAAAAGGCAGAGTTGCGGAGCAGAATATACTCCTCAAAACTCATGGATAAACCAAAGTGTTGGAGCAATAGTCGCAGCAACAGTTGCAAGCACATTCAGGCCAGATAAATATGGAGAGCCTGTCAACGGCATGATATTTTATGATCCTATGCTGCCTGCAAGATTATTTGTAAATACCAAGCATGGAAAATGCGCTAAATCTGAAGGTAAAGTAGGTGGATTATTACATAATATGGACGGAGTCACACAAGATGCCAAATGACAATGATCTTACAGATATAGTAATGCAAGGAGGGAGCATACAGGAAAGAGGAAGCATAGAGGAAGGACTAAGCCAGATAGAAGAGGATGGTGAGTTAGCAAAGCCACTAGAATTTGCACTAAAGTCAGTAGGCCATCCTTATGATCCGGTTAAAAAGATAGCTTCATTGCTAACTGTCCATATTGAAAGACAAAAAAAGAAAAGAAAAAGATCAGGTGCAAGCGTTGGGGGAGAAGATGATTCAGATGATTCTGATTAGGGTTCTTAATAACAGCAAAGGCGCATTGGAATATATTCTTGATAATTCCGAAGGCACTGAGGTAATTGCTAAGATCGGATTAGTTGCGATGAGAGAGAAATACATCGGTAGCAAGCGAACCAACTTAGACCCAAGATATGCAGAACTTTTAAAACTCAAGCTTGAGAATATAGCAAGAGAGTTTGCTCTCCAGATATATGAGAAGATGGCATTTAAGCTGTATTTGAGGACAAATTATGTAAGCGGTAAGAATTGTGATAATACTGCTGAAAATCAGGCAACTTGTGTTGATGAAGATCAAGTAGCTAGTGAAAGCATTGATAAAGATCATTTAGCTAGTGAGAGCGTAGATGCTGGCGCAATAAACCTCCATAATTCGCCTTCACTAAGTTTCAGGCCATTGCCTAAATCTGTGGAAAAGCAAGAAGATTATCAATTACATGCAAAATCGTTTGTGCCTATGAATCCTCCAGCATTGATTGCGGCTAATGCCTTGTATGGTTTCTTGGGAAGCTTTGTTAGTATAGATGAAAGATTAAGGACAATAGCTTCACCTAGAGAGCTTGCAATTCTGGTAGGGTGTAAAGCATTAAGAGACATGGTGCGTGATGAGAAAATTGGTAGTGAGATTGATACTGTTTTACAAGGAAGATGCAACTTGAGGATGGCTGTTTACACCACAGTCGCTTACTATAATTTAGCTTTGATGGAGGGTAAGACCAGATGAATCAAGCATTGGAGAGATTAGTTGGAAGAGCAACATTGGCATCACATACAGATATTAATCAGATGGCTGGAAGGGCAGATCCTGTACTTAGTAGAAAAAATATTTCCGGCACAGAGGAGGATCTCTTAGAAGCAGATACTCATTCTATGATAGAACACTATCTTCAATTTGTGGTATGGGAAAAATTAGTTGCAAATACTGGAAGATTCTTTAGAAGGCCAAGTGGCTATGATTTTGATAATTTCCTTGATTATATTAATGCAGTTCTTGATTCGCCTGTTTCTGATATTTGTGTTGAATTAATCGGCAGCCATGAAGTAGGAGATTTAATGATTGATCTAGAGACTAGGTCCATAGATGTTGAAGATGGCAGGGAAGTAGTAATCGATAGAGAACCAACTATAGGTGTTTTGTTCTCAAAGAAAAAAGAGTATCAAGGAAATTCATATTGCTTAGATTATCACCTTGGAATTATGGGTAAGGGTTGGACTCTAAGCGATGAAGTAGGTATCAGAGGGCATTTAGGCAGGTTTCTTGGCAAGGCGTATTCAACTGCTGCCATTAAGATTGGAGATATTGTACTTGCAAGAGACAGCGAATCTTACTTAATTCTTGAAAACATGCAGGAAGAGTATGAATCACGCATTACAAGAAATTCAGGAAGAAAAAGCTTCCAGCATAGCCCTAATCTTCGTGTTTCTGCCAGAGTTGTACAGGCTCAAAAATATGTTGTTATGGGATATGATGAAAATGAATTAGTGTTGTTGCCTATTGAGTTTGAAGAAGGAAAAATCAAGTGCACAGATAAAGCTGTAGGTATACTAAGCGATAATGCGAATGACGGAGCAAGTCCAAGAGAAAATCCTGCTTATGTTATCGTTAGTGTTGATGATGTTGTGAGGTACCAGTTAACTAGCGCAGATTTATCTTTTCA
>JAGVZX010000077.1 GCA_018302185.1 Candidatus Woesearchaeota archaeon | reverse complement strand
TCTGCAACGCAATCTCCATTGTCATCTATCTTGTCTGCTGCATTGTTGCAGCATTTTGGAGATGTTTCCGGATTAGGATAGCATTTTTCTGATTCTGTATCTCCGATATAAAACTCATCTGCATCATCTCCGCAACAGCCTTTAGTCTCAGTGCCTGTATCATAGCCGCCGAAACCTGCAAGCATCGGCTCTCCGCCCTGTACGATATTAAAGCCATTTAGTTCGCAAGCATTGTCAGAAGGCAACGCTGCATCACCTTCCATGCATGCATCAGCATCTAGGTCAATGTTCCACATCTCATCTCTGCAGCAATAGAAATTAATATTATTAGCGGCTATATTCGTGCCGTACACATGCCAGAACACATGAGAGCCATAATTAGTTGAATACCAATTAGCATCATCCCCTATGCATTCTCCTATCCTTTCTATATTAACATCATTCAGCGGCTTATTGTAGCACAGATAATCATGGTTTGGCTGGCCTGCAAGAGCTTTCCCACCTTCTTTTAATCCATCATCTCCAAGATTAAGCGAGTTATCTGTATCACAGATTTTCCATTGGCTGTTTCCTATAGATACTGCATCATATTTATCCTGTTGATTCTCGACATAGACTATGCTTCCTTCTACCTGATTCCCTAATGCCGGTTGGCTTTGGACAACTTCTTGAAAACAATATATTGGGTTTGGATGGTCTCGCTGATTACACATTTGTAGAGAACCGCCATACCATCCATGTGATTCCATAGGATCAACGTAGTTAAAGCTATAACGATATTTGTCATAATTAAGAGCTGAGCCACCTACGGCACTATTAGAAGACCAGGAAGTGCAGTCACTCACATCGATAGAGGTTGGACCGCCCATTCCGGTCCAGACATATCCGGTATAGGAATTTACCCCAAATTCATTTCCGTGTATGCTTTTTTTGATCTGCTTTGTCGCAGGATTGATCAGCTCATCCCAATTATCTGCTATAACAATCTCTTGGCCATCCTGGATATTTATATATGGGACTGTGCTATGTTCAATATTATCTAGGATCCAATAATTAGTGGAAGACATAAAGGCTTTGTATGTTCCTGGCATATTTCCTGCTTGGGCTGCTGCCATGCATTTTTCGTTTGCTCCTGTTATCCCTCCAATATCTCCCCCGCTCCATCTGTCATTCGTCATAAACACATACCTTTTATTTGCATCAAATGTGACAGAATATACATTATGAGACAGAACTATGATTAAGATAGATAAGACTAACAGATAACAGCATATTTTTTTAGTTAATTTAGCCACTTTTTACCCTCTTTATTCTTAACTAAACTATTGCCTATTTTTTAATTTTGATAAGTTAATTCCTTTAGTCCTGTGCATTAGATTTTATCCTTTGGGTATTTTCATTCTCTTGAACCCTTGTTGCCTTAGCTGATTTATCACTCTGGACCGCTAAGCGTGCAGAGCCTAGATCCTTTTCCTTTGTCCTTCCTGTAAGCCTGATCTTTTCTTCAAGTTTTTTGAAAAAGCTTATCTCTACCTTATTGCCAGATGCATCTATCCAGCTGCTAGCTCCTGGCTCATCTGGCAATGTTGCGCATAAATATTGCCTGCTGCTGCTGTCTGTCAATATTATGCCATAATCCTCATCTCCTGTATCACCACAACAATTATTATCCGTGCCTATGCCTAGCTTATTTAACCATTCGCCTGTCTTTTTATTGCAGCATAGCTTGTTTTTATCTCCCTCGCTGCAGCATTCCTCATCATCTTCATCTGTCTTGCCGTCGCAGTCATTGTCTATGCTATCAGCGCAATTTTTTGCAGTTGTGCTTTCTGTTCCTGATTGGCATTTTCCTGCATTATCCACACAATCTGCTATTGCATTACAACAACGAGCTTTGTTAGGCTGGTTATCTTTATAATACTCACCTGGATTATCTCCACAACAAGCTGATGGTTCAGTTCCTGGAGAATATTGTGCTGCAACACAGCCGCTTGAACAGAAAGTTGAATCTAGATCCCACTGCCAACCTTTAGAGCATCTAGGTAGATTAACTGAGCATATAACATTATAGCTGTCATAAAGTTGCACTTGATTTGCATCATCTGCATCATCACCGCAGCATTTGTTTGAGGGTAACCAGCTTGCAAATATCCCATTTTTGAAACTGCAGCAATTTTGTGAACTGTCACCGTCAACATTTATGCAGCAATCCTGAGCACAGGTATTCTGAGTTTCTGAATTTGCTTCATCGCAATAGCCATCTCCGCAAATGGTTACAGATGAGCTGCATTTGCCCGTTGTTTGTCCAGGGACTATGACACAAAACCCGTTTTGGCATTCGTTTGCAATTGTACATGCTTGGTTATTTTGCCTGTTTTCACCGCATTTTCCATTAGCCTTGCAGATATTTGATGCGCAATCAGCAGAATTTACACATGCTTGATTAAGTGTTCTTTCTTCACCGCATACTTTATTTGATTTACAGTTATTTGATGAGCAATCGCTATTTTGTGTACATGCAGCTGCATTTATCAATTTAGGGCATTGATATGCAGGTACACATTTTCCATTTGAATCTACTTTATCATTTGGATTGTCGCAGCAGACTGGTTTAGTAGAACTTACACCAGGACATAATTTGCTGTTAGATGCAGCTGCATAATATTCGTTTGAGTCATCTCCGCAACAGCCATAGCTTCCTGAACCTGTGTATTCGCCATGCGGAGCTATTTCTCCAGTATAAACATTATCTCTAGAGCCGCATTTAGATTCTCCGCAAGATGGAACTGCTCTGTCACAGTCAATCCAACCATAGTAAGTAGGTCCGTAATAATAGCAAAAAGCAGAGTTATCATTTCCATTTGAATTAAGTGAGAGGTATGCGCTTCCTTGTGGCTTACAGGTTCCATCTTTTGCAAGACAGTCAGTTGCTCCGCAGCATTTGCCTGATGGATATGACCAAGCTATAGAATTAGAGCCTGCTGCATTAGAATATCTGATTGCGCCATTGCAGCAGTCTTCATCTGCAGGGATATTTCCAATGCCATTATCTGTTTTTCCATCACAATCATTGTCAATGCCGTCGCTGCATGTGCCACCATTAGAAGTTTCTTTGCCTGATACTGTTGATTTTCTCTGCACCATATTGCCCCACGCGCATGCATTTTCCCCTGAAATGCCTAATTGATTGATTAATCCTGACTTAGAAGTGCATGTCTTAATCCCTCCTAGATATGCAGTTGAATCTATTATAGTTTTAGTAGAGCTTGGGCAGCAGTCTGGATCATCTAAATCTTTTGCTCCGTCGCAGTCATTGTCAGCTTTATCTGAGCAGCTTGCTTCCTTGAATTCTTTTTCATTGCTGTCATCTCCACAACAACTGTTGCTGAACCAATTGTATCCAAAACCAATACAACAATCTTTGCTTTGTGTAGGGGCTGAACATCCGGCAGTAACACATTTTTGATTAACACAGTTGCCACTTGTACAATCAGAGGGATTATTGCATTTGGCACCATTGCTTAATTTTCCGCAATTTCCAAAGCATCGGATATTTTGCCGCAATTGCCTAAGCTGTTACAGAAATCAGAATTGCAGTCCGTATTCGCCTTGCATTGAGCACCATCAGATTTTTTTCCGCAGTTCCCAAAGCTATTGCAGAAATCAGAATTGCAGTCAGCATTGCTTTTGCACTGTATGCCGTTGTTATACTTGCCGCATATGCCAAATGAATTGCAGTATCCGGACTTGCAATCAAGAGCTTGTTTGCAGGGACTGCTGTCATATATTTTGCCGCAGCTGCCTAAACTGTTGCAGAAGCCTGAACTGCAGTCAGAATTTTGTTTGCAAGAAGACCATGTCCCATCCTGTGATTTGCCGCAATTACCTACGCTGTTGCAGAAATCAGAATAGCAATCAGAAGATTGTTTGCAGGGACTGCTGTCATATATTTTACCGCATCTCATTAAGCTGTTGCAAAATCCATCTTTGCACCGATATTCATTATTCTTTGTACATGAATTACCATTACCAAAGCATGCTTCATCTATCTTTCCATTGCAATTATTATCATAAGTTTGTATGGATTCATCATTACAATCATCTTTTGAGCCTGAGCATGAGTTAGGCGCGGTATATCCATCGCCATCTTGGTCTATTATCCCATCTTCATCAACCTTTCCGTCACAGTCATTATCTTTTCCGTCACATGTACTATCAGTGGTAGAATATCCTGGGATATTTTGATAAGAATCTTCATAAGCAGGGCCTGTATACCATGCAGGCTTAGTCGCATATAAGCACACTTTCTTCGAGCCTGCGCAGATTCCTGCCTGCTTAGTGTTCAAAGGCGCATCTCCTAGTTCATCAGCTTCATCTTTTTTGCCGTCGCAGTCATTGTCTTTTCTGTCGCATTGGTTTTTTGTCGGGCAGCAGAGCTCTTCATAATCGCATTTTCTGTTTCTATCAGTATCCAAGCAGACACTATATCCCCAGTTTGCCACCTTTGGATTATTTGTTGAATATGAAGTTGAACCTACAGTGACACCTTTGCTGGACACGGTCCTATCCTCAAAATTTGGAGGCTGGACAGAACGATAATAAATCTCAGTAAGGCTTGGACTGCCTTGCTTGTCAAGAAAGCCTATGCTAAATTCAGTTGACTCTATCTGCTTCGGCTTGTAAGAGGTATAATACCTAAGACCTGTTCTTGAGGTTGCACAATACTTACCCTGGCAGGTCATGCTGGAAACTATCTTATCTGCTAAAATATTATCAAACTTATATTCTATATCTCCGCACTGTGCATCTAAATTTGCTCTTCCATATTTATAATCTGATTCTTGTCTTGTGATTTCTTTGCCATCTTTATACAATATTAATGAACGTCTCCAAACTCCGCCAGACGTCGTACCCTCTTGTCTTTTGCCGCAGTAATTAGACCTCACAAAATTAACGAATTCCGGTTTCTGAAGGACTAATTCAGAACCTGTAATATCATGAGAATTATCGACATAATAGCTTGTGATGATCTTAAACTTTTCAGTCTGTGTGCATGCAGCCTGAGAAGGTAAAGCTAAAGAGAGGTTAATTAATAACAAAAATAAGATTATAGCAATTATAAAGAAGAAGACGTGCTTGTTTAATCTATTAAATTTCATCATCCTTCGCACTCCTTTCTTAATCCTGCATGCTCTATCTTCTCGCAGAACTGCTTGTTTCCAAATGCAATTGCTTGCTGCTTATAATAGTATCCGTGGCAAAATTTTATATCTGCTGCAAGCTGGCAGTAGCTCAGGTCATTTTCTGCAAGGGTTTTTGCGATCACTATATTATCCACGCATTTTGTCATTTCAAATCCTGTTAAGCCGTCGCAGCTTTTAAGGTCAACATCATCTGGAGCTCGTTTTTTTTCGCTAACTTCCTGTCTCACTCTTCTCTCTGGATCTGCTGCATTTAACTGCTCATTTACAGTATCTGTGCATGATTTTTTAGCATTTTCATCTTTGATATTATTACATGACTCTAATTCACCTTTGCCTTGCGCTGCCTGAAAATAGAAAGCATCTTCACAGCTTGAATCTTTTTTACATAATGAGATATCATTGCTTAATATTGCTTGATTGATCAGATTAAGCTTGGTGCATTGCTCTTTATCAATACCTTGCAATCCAGAGCAAGGATCATTTGCAGCTTGCGCAGGCGCTTGTTGATCGCTGCTTAAAACTTTCGATTTGTCCGGACTAAAACTGTTATTATTATTTACCTTGCTATAATTAAACCCAACTATGCTCACCACAAGCAAGATTGCAACAAATACCATAACATACTTAGTCAAGCTTTTATGATGCTCTTTATGCATTCCAAAAGCTGTCTGGCTTTTTTTAGCATCATTTTTCCTAGCATCAGAATTAAGCACTAGCTTTTTCACAGGCTTATTGCTTGCCTTCACTCCTTCAAATACAAAATCATCATGCTTTCCCAAAAGCATCACCTTGATTGATAGATTTTATTGATAAAGAATACGTGTTATTAGAATTATTATTAGAAATAGTTAGACTATTATATACACACCTACACATTTTTACCTCTTTTTTCTCTCTTATCACTTTAACTAGCTATAAAACTGCTAGATATATAAAGCTTTTTCCCAATATTAGCCTATTTTCCATTGGCTATGAATTTGAGTATCTGCTGTTCGAAATCCGAAAAGTCCTCTAAGTTATGGGTCAAAAAGTCATAAGTAAGCTCGTCATTTACATCCCCATACCTATGTACAAGTATATTTCTAAAGCCTTTCATGGATTTTAGTCTGATTGCAAGTTTTGGTGTTAAAACTTTCTTAGTTGCAAGAATATTAAATATATGCTCTTCATCTTCAACAACTCCAAGCTTTTCAGATGTGATTACCATAAAACAGATGTCAATCAGGCTTTCTATAGCTAATTCAATTGTTTTTTGGCAAGCTCTTTTCTTGACTAGATTTGAAGCATACTCTTCTTCTTCAGGAAGAATTTCTTCTAATTCATTAAGATAAGTATGGATGTCATCAAACTTTTTAAGTATCCTTTCTTTTTCAGATTTTTGCAGCTTGCTCACCTTCTAATTTGGCATAATACATATCAAGAAATCTTCGAAAGTTTTCAAACTCTTTAATTACAAGAAAATTAGTGCTATACATTTCCTTTGAATGCTCGCCATATACAAATTTGCCGTATTTGAATATCTCCTGCTTGACATATAATGGCAGCTCCTGAAATGTATGGATATCATATTTATCTCCTAAGCTTCCAGAAACAAGGATTTGAAAATTAAACCTTTCTTTTTCATCTCCGTCATAATATATAGCTATGTCTATATCAGAATGTTTAGTGGCATTTCCTTTGGCATAGCTTCCGAACAATGCGATAAACTTTACTTTTTTCTTAGTATCAAGCTTCTTGATATTTTTTACTGTTGCATTTAAGTCTAGTTCCATTTCAGTTATATCTATTTGCAATAGAATATAAAAGCTTTTTCCTGCAATTGCATATTTTTTTCTTTATTTTTCCAAAACCTTTAAATATAACTATGACTACTCCAGAGTAAAGTCAAAATAAATTTGATTTTATGTTTTATTTGGGGGGAATTTAAAATGAGAAAATTATTGCTTGTACTGACGCTTGTCTTTGCTATGATGCTATCTATAGCTGCATTGGTTTCTTTGACAAACGCTGAAACTCAGGAAGCACAAAGAGCTTCTGACTTAAGGTTCAATCATGTTTTTGTCGATCAGGAACTTTCTGTTTCTAATGAAAAATTAGTCCAAGATGTTGTCGCTGGCGTTGACCTTGACAATCTAGGCACTTTTGATCTGAAAGATGTAAAGCTTACAGTTGCTATTCCAGAGCTTGGTGTCCAAAGAAGCCTTGGTCCATTTGATGTTGACTCAGACTCAGGCACCACAAGAAAGGTTTTATTGGAACTATTTGATGATGTTCCAAGCGGCGAATATGATGTCAAGCTTACACTAAGCAATGAGAACTTCAGGAAAGTAAGATACAGGACTGTAACTTTGACATGAGTATATTATATACACATGCCAGACAACATAAATTAACTTTATCATAGTCATCAAGTGTAACTACTCTTGTATGCTAAAAAACGAAACCTTTATATATAAGAGCGGATTACACGACAATATTAATAAAAAACCTATAAGGGGGGAATTGAAAATGAAGAAAGCACTATTTGTTATGTTTGCGCTGTTGATAAGCATATTTGCAGTAGCAGTAGACGCAGCTGTACCTGTGTCAGTCACAGAAGTCAAGGTCAATGGTGATACAGTCACAGCCGTGGCAACTAATTTTGTTCTAAGCCAAGAGCTGAATGACCAGCTTGATGTTAAAGTTTTATTAAAGGGAACAGGAAATGCTTCAGATGTTGAAGTGACTGCATTCTTGTCAGGCTATGAGCACAATGACAAGGAAAGAGTTTCAGATTCTACAGATGTTTTTGATGTAAGCGATGGCGTTACATACACAAAGAAATTAAGCCTAAAGCTTCCACAAAGACTTGATCAGGACAGATACAGATTAAGAGTTTTAATAACTGATAGAAACAATGAAGCAGTTACAAGCGAATATCAGCTAAAAGTAGATGCTGCAAGGCATTCAGTAGTTGTTAAGGATGTTGTTATGAGCCCAAGTTTCGGCGTTGAAGCTGGAAGAAGCCTATTGACAACTGTAAGATTAAAGAACTACGGACAGAAAAATGAAGAAGGATTAAAAGTAACTGTAAGCGTTCCAGCATTGGGACTAGCAGCTTCTGACTACATCGATGAGCTAAAAGATGGAGAAGAGACTACAAGTGAAGAGCTATTCTTAAGAGTTCCATCAAATGCAAAAGCAGGAGATTACAAAGCTACTGTTTCAGTGACATTTAATGATGGTGACAGCTCAGTAAGCAAAGACATGACATTATCTGTGCTAGGCAGTGAAGCTGAAGTTTCAGCTCCAAGCGCTCCAGTAGATTCTGGAAAGACAGTTATAACTTTGGCTACTGAAGCACAGGATGTTGTAAAAGGCACATCTGGCGCAGTTTACCCATTGACATTGACAAACACAGGCGGCGTAAGCAAAACTTACTCATTAAGCGCAACTGTAGGCGACTGGGCAAATGTTAAGGTTTCCCCAAGCAATGTTGTTGTTCTAGCTGGTGGAGAGACAAAAGCTGTCTTCCTACATGTTTCAGCTAACGACAATGCACAAGCTGGAGAGCAAGTATTAAGCCTAGGCGTTAAATCTGGCGAACAAACTCTAAAAGAGCTTGTATTGAAAGCAAATGTTCAGGACGGAAAGAGCCCAGCAAGCGCAAGCAGCTTAAAGAGAGCATTAGAAGTTGGCTTAGTTGTTCTAGTCGTGCTATTGGTTGTTTTAGGCCTAGTTGTAGGCTTTAACAAGCTAAA